>JAOZLR010000137.1 GCA_029934735.1 Bacteroidales bacterium | reverse complement strand
AAAAATGGTAAAAAGTTATTAACAAGTGGGATAATGTGGGATATTTTATTATATATTTACGCCTTGATTTAAACAGAAATGACAGCACTGACATACACATACGAATGTAAAGCCGATTCTAAAGGGAGAGTAATGCTTCCAGCCGGTTTGAAGAAGGAATTGACACCTGTCCTAAACGATGGTTTTGTGATAAAAAAGAGCGTGTTCTATCGTTGTCTTGAGCTTTATCCGAAAGCAGAATGGGATAAAGAGATGGAAGGAATCAACAATTTAAACCGGTTTGTTAAAAAAAATATAGACTTCATACGCAAGTTTATGGCGGGCGTAAAACCTATTGTTCCCGACAGCAACAACAGACTTCTTATCCCAAAAGATTTGATTGCTTTTGCAGGAATCACTAAAGAGCTGGTGATGACATCGCAGATCAACAAAATTGAAATTTGGGATAAAGCAAGTTATGAAAAAGTTGTGACAGATGAAGACACCGACTTCGGTTCTTTGGCTGAAGAGGTAATGGGAAACAATGATAAAACCGAATAGCCATGTACCACGATCCTGTTCTGTTAAGTGAAAGCATTGAGGGTCTGAACATTAAAGAAGGCGGCATCTATATCGACACAACCTACGGAGGAGGCGGACACAGCAGGGAGATTCTGAAAAAAATTGGAAATGGTTCTTTGATAGCATTTGATCAGGATAAAGATGCATTGGCAAACAAGCCGGACGATAGCAGGCTGATACTGATAAACCAGAACTTCAGGTTTATGCGAAATTTCCTGAAGTTGTATAAAGCAGTTCCTGTTGACGGCATCCTGGCTGATCTCGGAGTTTCATCACACCAGTTTGATAAAGCAGAAAGAGGATTCTCAATCAGATTTGATGCGGAGCTCGACCTCAGGATGAACAGAGATAAGGGCTTCACTGCAAAAGATATCGTAAATAGTTATTCAGTAAATCAACTTAAAGAAATCTTTCAAAACTATGGTGAATTAAAAAACGCCTGGAGAATTTCACAAATGATAGAAAAAGCAAGGAAAGATAAGGAGATAAAAACAACAAATCAACTTAAGGAGATATTGGTGAAGGCAGCAAAGCCAGGGCAGGAAAATAAATTTTATGCCAGAGTATTTCAGGCACTAAGAATAGAGGTGAATGACGAACTTGGTTCATTGAAAGAGATGTTAAAGCAAACTGTTGACGTGCTTGGAAAGGATGGCAGGCTGGTAGTCATTTCGTACCATTCACTTGAGGACAGGCTTGTAAAAAACTTTATGAAATCGGGAAACTTTGAAGGAAAAATAGAAAAGGATTTCTACGGAAATCCACTGGTCGATTTCAAATTAATAAGCAGAAAGCCTATTGTCCCAACAGAAAAAGAAATATTAAGAAACAGCAGAGCAAGAAGTGCAAAACTAAGAATTGCAGAAAAGATATGAGCAAGAAAAAAAAGAAAGCTATTAATGCCAATGGGGCAGCTAACTCTGTCAGAAGTTTTTTGGGAGGAGCTTTCCTGCTTAACCAAAAAACAGTCAGGCAACTGCCCTTTCTGCTTTTTCTTGCAACTCTCGGCCTTTTTTACATAGCCAACTCATACTATTCGGAGAAAAACATAAGGCGTACTGACAAAATGCAACGTGAGTTGAAGGAGCTCAGATACGAATATATATCAACTAAATCTCAGCTGATGCAGTTGCAGCGGCAATCACAAATTGCGAAAATGCTTGCGAAGAAAGGAATAAATGAATCGTTGGTTCCGCCAACAAAAATCTTCATTAAAAACGACTAAAGAAATTGAAAAGTGTAAAGACTGACATATTATGGCGCGTTTACCTGGTCTATTTCGGGATGCTGATTTTCGGCCTGGCGATAATAATCAAGGTGCTCCAGATTCAGTTTATTGAAGGTGACGAGTTGCTGGCCGAAGCTCAAAAGCAATCAATGAAGTATTTCAGGGTCGAGGCAATTCGTGGGAATATTTGTGCGGAAGACGGCAGCCTGTTGGCCACCTCAGTCCCGATATTTGACATAAGAATGGATGTGGCCTCTCCCCTTATAACAAATACCGATTTCAATAATAACGTTGGTGCACTCGCTAAAGACCTCGCTAATCTCTTTGGTGATAAAACCAGATATCAGTACAAAAAAAATCTCATTCAGGCACGCAGAAGAGGAAACCGCTACTTTCTGATAAAAAGAAACGTAACATACGAACAACTGAAAGAAATCAGAACATTTCCGATATTTGAAAGGGGTAAATATCGTGGCGGACTAATAATCACACCAAAGGTTAAAAGGGCAAAACCATTTAATCATCTTGCTGCCAGGACTATCGGTTACGAAAATGAAAAAGAGAACCTGTATGTAGGCCTTGAAGGTGCTTATGCACAATACCTGAAAGGAAAAGAAGGAAGACAACTTCGCAAAAGAATCAACAGTGGCGACTGGAAGCCGGTGTATGATGAGAACGAAATTGAACCGCAGGACGGAAAAGATATTATTACAACAATTGATGTTGACATCCAGGATGTAGCGGAGTCATCGCTTCTTGAACATCTTATCGCAAATAAAGCTGCCTGGGGTTGTGCGGTGCTAATGGAGGTGCAAACAGGTGAAATAAAGGCTATTGCTAATCTAAAACGCAATACTAACGGAACTTATTCCGAATCGTACAATTATGCTGTGGGATATGCCGTAGAGCCCGGATCCACATTCAAACTTCCATCTCTGGTTGCAGCTATCGAGGATGGATATTACGACCTTGATGACACAATTGATATCGGGAAAGGCTGGGTCGTTTTTCATGGTTTAACAATAAAGGATACTCATTTCAATGGCAAAAGCAAGAAGTCTGTCAGGGAAACACTTGAACTATCTTCAAACGTCGGTATCTCAAAACTAATCTATAAAGCATATTCAAAACAGCCGCAGAAATATATTGATCGTATCTATAGTTTCCATCTTAATGAACCTCTTGGTATTGAAATTCCGGGTGAGGCAACCCCCTACATCAAAGAGACAAAGGACAAAAGCTGGTCTGCAGTTTCACTTCCGTTTATGTCGTACGGATATGAGCTTCAGGTGACTCCTCTGCAAATTATGACTTTTTATAACACAATTGCAAACAACGGAACAATGGTTAAGCCAATGTTTGTCAAAGAGATAAAACAAGGCGGAAAAACAATTGAAAAATTTAGCCCAACTATCATTGACAACTCAATTTGCTCATCTGCTACAATAGAAATGGCAAAGGAGATGCTGGAAGGAGTTGTGCAAAACGGGACTGCTCAAAGTTTGAAAAAATCACCGTTCAAGATAGCAGGTAAGACTGGAACGGCCCAGATAGCCCAGCCTGGTGGCGGATACAACAAAACAAACTATAATGCATCTTTCGTTGGTTACTTTCCCGCCGACAATCCTAAATTTTCCTGTATTGTGGTTATAAGCAACCCCTCAACAGGAAGGTATTATGCAAGTTCTGTTGCCGTACCGGTTTTCAGAGACATCGCAAACAAAGTGTATGCAACCAACCTCGACATTCAGGTCGATCAGGAATATCTTGCTGACAACATCAATTACCCTGTTTACTCAACAGGCTACAAAGATGAGTTAGAAGAAATATATAATGAACTTAACATTCCTATTGACTCTGCAAGCTCCAATTCGGAGTGGGCTGTTTCTGTAAAGGCTGATAGTGCTGTAAGACTAAAAACAAGAATAATAAAGGAAAATGTAATCCCTAATGTCAAGGGAATGGGCATAAAAGATGCTATTTACGTGCTGGAAAACCTCGGATTAAAAGTAAAAATAGAAGGTCGTGGATTTGTCAGGTCACAATCAGTTCTTCCGGGCACAAGAGTAACAAAAGGACGAGAGATAATTTTAAAACTTTCGGTATAATAATGAAAAGAAAACTATCCGACATACTAAAAAACGTTGAAGTTCTCGAAATATCGGGGTCTGAAAACATTGAGATAACATCAATCGAATTCGACTCACGTAAGGCCGGAAAGGGTTCACTATTTGCTGCTATTAAAGGCACAAAAGCCGACGGACATAATTACATATCAGATGTTACCAAAGCAGGTGCTGCTGCAATAGTTTGTGAAAAATTACCATCTCAGTACAGTAAAAATACTACATATATAAAAGTAAAAAGCAGTAGTCGTGCTTTTGGTATAATGGCATCAAATTTTTTCGATAATCCTTCGGAAAAGTTGAAACTAGTTGGTGTTACGGGCACAAATGGCAAAACAACAATCGTAACATTGCTCTACGATCTTTACGGAAAATTGGGGTTTGTCCCTGGACTGCTTTCTACAATCAGGGTGATGATTGGCGAGAAAACAATCGAAGCTACCCATACGACTCCGGATGCCCTCCAACTGAACAAGCTTTTAAAACAGATGGTGGATGAGGGATGCTCTCATTGCTTTATGGAAGTAAGTTCTCATGCCATTGACCAGCACAGAATTGCAGGATTGCATTTCTCAGGCGGGATTTTTACAAATATCACACATGATCATCTCGACTATCATAAAACATTTGATGAATATCTAAAAGCCAAAAAGAAATTTTTTGACGATCTGCCCGTATTGGCCTTTGCCCTCAGCAACATTGATGACAAAAACGGACTGGTAATGCTTCAGAACACAAAAGCAATAAAAAAGGCCTATAGTTTGAAACGTCCGTCTGACTTCAGAGCAAAAATAGTGGAAAGTAGTTTCGAGGGAATGCAACTGAACATAGATGGAGAAGAATTCTGGACAAAGATGGTTGGGAAATTTAATGTTTATAATCTGCTTGCAGTCTATGCTTCAGCAATACTCCTTGGAAAAGACAAACAAGAGATACTTACAGCCCTTAGCACCGAAGAGGCCGTTGAGGGAAGATTCGATTTTATCCGCTCGCAAAACAATGTTTTCGGAATTGTTGATTATGCTCACACACCCGATGCGCTTAAAAATGTTCTTGACACGATAAACTCCATAAGGACAGGAAATGAAGAATTGATAACTGTAGTTGGTGCAGGTGGCGACAGAGATACTGCCAAACGACCTGCTATGGCAAGAATAGCAAGTAAAAAAAGCACAAGGGTGATCCTGACTTCCGACAATCCACGTTCGGAAGACCCGGAAGAGATAATCAGGCAAATGCAAAAAGGTGTAGGAGGTGAGAACTATATGAAAGTTATTTCAATAACCAACAGAAAAGAGGCAATTAAAACAGCCTGTGCTCTTGCAAAGCCTGGCGACATAATACTTGTGGCAGGTAAAGGCCATGAAAAATATCAGGAGATAAAAGGTGAAAGACACCATTTTGATGACAAGGAGATGATAAGGGAATATTTACTTATGAATGTTAATGGAAATTAGAAATATATGTTTTACTATTTATTCAGTTGGCTTGATAATGTTTATGACTTCCCGGGAGCTGGTGTGTTTCAGTACATCTCCTTCAGGGCGGCAATGGCTGTTATTACATCTTTGGTAATTTCATTGCTCTTTGGCAAAAGGCTTATTAGCCTTCTGAACCGAAAACAGGTTGGCGAAACCATTCGTGATCTTGGACTGGAAGGTCAGATAGAAAAACAGGGTACACCAACAATGGGTGGACTGATAATTCTTGCAGCTATTCTGATTCCAACACTCTTTTTTGCAAAACTTGACAACATATATATAATTCTGATGCTTTTTACCACCGTTTGGATGGGGCTGATAGGATTCATTGACGATTACATAAAAGTATTTAAAAAGAATAAGCAAGGGCTCGCTGGAAAATTTAAAATCCTGGGTCAGGTTGTTTTAGGCCTTGTTGTAGGATTGACAATGTACTTCAGTGACAATATAGTTATAAGAGAAAAAGTTAGCTCTGAGCTGCTTATTGAAACCACAATTGACGAAGAGGTTATAACAGCCAGCAATCCTTCGAAAAAATTCTCCAGAGTCTCTGTAAAATCTACAAAGACAACTATTCCGTTTATGAAACATAACGAAGCAGAATATTCCAAACTACTCTCATTTCTCGGTGACGGATACGAAAAATGGGCTTTCCTGATTTTCATCCCTCTGGTAATTTTCATTATTGCAGCAGTTTCAAATGGCGCAAACCTTACTGATGGGATGGATGGGCTTGCTACAGGAACATCTGCAATCATTGGTGCAACTCTCGGGGTATTAGCCTGGGTATCTGGCAATATAGTTTTTGCTGACTACCTTAATATAATGTACATCCCCGACACAGGTGAACTGACAATTTATATCAGTGCTTTTGTTGGTGCAGCCATCGGGTTCCTTTGGTATAACACCTACCCCGCCCAGGTATTTATGGGAGATACAGGAAGTCTGTCAATAGGAGCTATCATAGCAGTGTTTGCAATCCTGATAAGAAAAGAACTACTAATTCCGGTACTCTGCGGCATATTCCTTATGGAAAGTATTTCAGTAATAATGCAGGTAAGCTTTTTCAAATATACTAAGAAAAAATATGGCGCTGGTCGCAGAATTTTCAAAATGTCACCACTACATCATCATTATCAGTTAAGCGGTTATGCAGAGCCTAAAATCGTGCAACGTTTTTATATAGTGGGAATTATGCTGGCTATTTTGACAATTATAACACTAAAATTGAGGTAATGAATTTTGAAAAAACGAATAGTCATACTGGGAGCAGGCGAAAGCGGAGTTGGAGCTGCAATACTGGCAGCAAAACAAGAATTTGATGTTTTTGTCTCCGACAGAGGCAAGATCAAAGATAAATACAAGAACGTTCTTTACAAATCTGAAATTCCTTTTGAAGAAGGGAGACATACGGAAAATCTGATTTTGAATGCCGGAGAGATTATTAAAAGTCCGGGAATTAACGACAATGTAAAAATCATTAAAAAGCTGCACAAAATGGGGATCAATATTATCTCCGAGATTGAATTTGCAGCAAGATATACAAACGCAAAACTGATTTGCATTACGGGAAGCAACGGCAAAACCACAACAACTCTCCTTACGTGGCACATTATGAAAAAGGCCGGTTTTAATGTAGGTTTGGGTGGAAATATCGGACA
>JAOZLR010000136.1 GCA_029934735.1 Bacteroidales bacterium | reverse complement strand
AGTAATCTGAAATTAAGAGAGCTATCGCCAAATTCATCAAACAACGCTCTTGGTTCAGGGTCTTTAATGACATCCTCATTGAGCATTGCCACTTCTTTAAGGAGCTTTAATACGATATTAGGGTCAGCACCATATGCTACTCCGACTTTTATCTCAACCCTTCGCTTATTGTTTGATAGAGTCCAGTTTATCAGTTGGTTGGAGATGAGATTTCCATTAGGTACAACCACTTCAGCACCATCATAAGTGACAATGTTACTTGCTCTGATGCCTATTTTTTTTACCTTACCCATAAGATTCTCCACTTCAATAGTATCTCCGGTCTGAATAGGTCTTTCATAAATCAATATTAACCCTGATATGAAATTACTGACAATATTTTGCAATCCGAAACCTATACCTACACCAAGAGCACCAGCAATCAGGCTGAATTTGCCAAGTTCAATACCTGCAGCAGATAGTGCAAAGATAATTCCCATCGTAATGACAAAATATCTTATTGTGACTGATATTGCCGCAGATACACCACGTGATAATTTAGTTCTGCTTAACAACTCTCCTTCAACTATAGTTTTAAAAAATACTGAAAATCCATAAATCATGAGCAGAATGAAAACAAATGTTAATAATTGCCCGATTGAGATAGTAATTGTACCTATTGTCCTCTTTTGATCGTTGAACTCTATCAGCCAATCCATTATAGGCCTTGCTACATCAAAAGAAACTGATAGAGAGAATACCCAATAGCCGATAATAAGAATACTGATGATCTGCATAGATCTCTTTTCGATAATGTTCCAATATTTTTCCATACCAGGGAAATTATGAGACTTCCCAATTTCAATTAATGCTCTGACAACTGCTTTTGTGATTTTGGAAATACCGAGTAGCACAATTGTGAATTCCGGAACATGGATAGCAACTCTTGAAAAAAGGACAACAACATTTTGGAATCCGAAAATATTTGCAATTAAAGCAGAGGAATAAAACGCAACTACAAAATAAGCCAGAATTCTTGCAAATTTTTTGAAGGCACTTAGGTTATTAAATCTTTTCCAGTAGGACGGCTTAGTGTATTTGTATAACAAAGCGATGCCTAATAATTCTTCAAATAAGAGATAGTACCTAGATAAATTACCAAAGTACCAAAAGAATATTTCTAAATTGTTAATAATTAGTAATACGATAAGCTTAACAATGATTTTTTTATCTTCAGGATCAATAAACGATGACAGGATGAACCTCATATTAATAAGGAGCAGGAGGGTGAGAAGGTTTGAAAAAACCAAAGGCTGAAAAGGGAAAAGCAGGTGATAGGTGACAAGAATTATGGAGCCGAGAGTAACGAAAGGTCTGTCACGAAGTATCCTCATAATGCTTTTGTGTCCGCTTTCCGAATCATCCAGTCCGAGAGATGTGTATTTCCATCGTAAAACCAGAAAGATTAAAGTTATGATGAGGATAGTTAAAAAAAGTGAACCAAGTTTAACAGAATGCAGATAGTTCATCATATTTTTTGCATTCTCGTGCCATGCTTTGCCTAATCTTTGTTCTGGATTATCAACATCCGATTTGCTTAGAGTAATTTTCCATAGGGGGGGCGATACTGCCACAAACAGGTTATCTCTTTTTAGTTGCTGATGGCGTTTAACATCCTCAATTATCTTATTATTGAAAGTTATCAGGTTGGTTATTTCATCTTCAAGCTTAATTAAATAGAACCTTTTATCTTCAAATTTGTTTTTACTTTCATTTGTTGCATTAATAATGTTTGTAATCCTTTGGGTCAATTCTCCAGGGATATTCTTGGTTGTTTCTTTCTCTAAAGTTAACACCCATAACTCATTCATATTTATTAATTCTACAATATCGCTTTGAATGGTTTCTATATGACTACTGATAATGCTTCGCATTCCATCCAGCTTATTATTAAAACTCTCCCAAGACCTGTAAGTACTTTCAAGAAAATAGGTTGACAAATTGTTCGGATTATATCTCCTAAATTCCTCTGCTTCTTTTTTGACAAATTCCGAATATTCAACCAATGTTGTATCAATATTTAATATTGCAGGGTCCGGTTCAAGTTCATACTCCATTCTGGTAATTTTCTTATGAACTTTTTCTATCTCATAGTTGATTCTTTCAATAGGTATTGGTTGAGGTTTACTAATTACTGTTGTATCTTGTTTCTCTGGCTGATCCTGTCCGATTATCAGTTTAAAAGGAGTCGCAGAAATAATAACCAAAATCAGAAATATAATTGCTTTCGCTCTCATTTTATAAATTTAATAATTTTGAAAAGATGTTTTGTTCTGTGCCCAAAGATATACTTTTTGATGGAAATTAACTTAATTATTATTTTTCTACTAATAAAAAATAATCAAAAGCGTGTAATTTTAGAGTATTTTCCCTGGATAATTCAATTTTGACCTCTTTGAAAATGTCAAAGTAAACACTGCGACGTTTACTATTGAATAGTTTGAATGATTTGTCTTTGCCTGATAAATTTAAGATTACAATAACTTTCTCTTTGTTTTGTCCTCTTGAAAAAGCAAAAATTTCCTGTTTTGAATCTGTTTCAATAATATTAAAATCACTATCCCAAAGTTCATTACAGGTTCTTTTTAAATTATTAAGCTTTTGAAAGAAAGGAGCCATTTTATCCTCTTTCCATTCAATTGCATCTTTGTCAAAAAAGTTTAATCGCCTGTAATTCCCTGCTTCCTGCCCTGAATAAATCAATGGATAACCAGATAAGGTAAAAGTAAGTATTGAGAGTGGCTCAAGATAATAGTGAAGCCTTTCAATAGCAGAACCGTTCCAAGAATTCTCGTCATGATTACAAGTAAAGTTCAGTTGTGAAGCATTAGTGGGAAAATGGTTAAGTTCATTTTGTATGATTTCTCCAAGTTCTTTGGCATTAATTTTCCCGGCAGCGATATCATTCATTGCATGCAGTAGATTCCAGTTGTAAATACTATCAAATGCATATTCCAGTAAATCGTGATTCTCAGATTCAGCAAGAAAAAACAGGTCTTTTAATTTTGTCAGTTCAAAACGCGCACGGTTCCAGAAATATGTAGGGACAAGATGAGCCATGTCGCTTCTGAATCCGTCTATTCCTGTTTGCTCCAGCCAAAACTTCATTTCACCAATCATTGCATCCCACAGAGCCGGATTATTATAATTAAGATGGATCACATCTTCCCACTCTGGAAAAGGAGGTTTAAAATCTCCTTTGTCGTCCAAATCATAAAAATCAGGATGACTTTTTGTCCAGTGATGATCCCAGGACGTATGATTTGCAACCCAGTCTATTATGGCATACATCCCAAGACTATGAATTTTATCAATCAATTTTTTAAAATCCTCTATTGTTCCAAATTCTGGATTTATTTCAGTATAGTTTCTTATTGAGTAATAGCTTCCTAACGTTCCCTTTCTGTTTTTTATACCTATGGGCTGTATTGGCATAAACCAAAGAATCCCGACACCAAGTTTCTTCAGGTTGGGTAGGTGCTCTTCAAATTCTTTAATAGTTCCGCTCTTGGTAAATTGACGAATATTAACTTCGTAAATTGTTAGGTTCTTAGCCCATTCAGGATGTTTTATTTTGCTTTTTATCATAGATTATTTCATTCGCTCAAAACGCAAAAGTACATATTTAGGTGAACATAAAAGGGGATATTTTGTTAAACAAAATTAAATATAGTAATAAATGAGCGAAGTGAAGAATCCTTGTATTCAGGTTTGCAGATATGATGATGAAGGTATTTGTATAGGGTGTTACAGGTCAAAGCAGGAGGCAGTCAACTGGGTTTTTTTATCAATCGAACAAAAACGTGAAGTGATACGTAGAACAGCAGAACGAAAGAATTCGATGAAAACAGAATCAAATAATTATGATCATTATGTATAAATGATTATACATTAGTGTAATGTATCAATGTATGAAAAAAATTACTTTTCTCTTTATTTTATCTCAGATTGTAATAACATTGGATGTTATTGCACAAAACGATTCAATTGCACCCTTATCAACTGACCGTCCTACATATTCAATAGCTCCGAATGTTGTTCCTAAGAGAACTTTTCAGGTTGAAACAGGTTTTTTATTTGAAAAAGAATCAACTGATTTGGATGATATTGATAATTTGTACCTTGGAATGACATTATTGAGATATGGGCTTTTTCAGAATTTTGAGATACGTCTTGAAGGTACCTACCGGCAAATGGTTATTCAACCTAATGATGAAAGTCCGGATTCGACTATTTCAGGGTTAGGAGCTGTGAAAGTAGGTCTGAAATTTAATATAACTGAAGAAAAGGGGATAGTTCCGAATTTGGGTTTTGTTGCGGATATAACTTTACGACACATTGGAAAAGATGGGTTTCATCCGACATATAGTTATTCTGCAGCAAGATTTGTAGCAGCTAATACGCTGAGTAAGAATTTCTCACTGGGATATAACTTAGGTTTTGCATATAATGGCGAAAATGCAGATGGTTTTTTTATTTGGTCAGTTGTTTTGAACTATACAATGTTTAACAGTATTTCTTTGTTCGCAGAGACTTATGGAACCTTTGATAATAATAATCTTCCTCATAATGATTTTGATGCCGGAATCGTTTGGCAGATACGGCATAATATGCAGGTAGATATTACAGCAGGGACAAGTTTTTCAAGTTCAGTTAGTTTTGTAAATGCAGGGTTTTCTTGGAGGCTACCCCGATAATTAATGATACTATTATAGAGTACGAAAATATTCAAGTCATAAATACAATAAATATGAATGAATGGTAAAGCAAGTATGGACGGCTAAGAAATATCCTTATGCATGTACACGTTATCGCATAAAAAAAGTCCCTCAGAGAGGGACTTTTTAATTTGAAAAATAAGAAAATATCTTATTCTTCCGGATGAATAGCCTCAACCGGACAAACATCAGCACAAGAACCACAATCTGTGCAAATATCAGGATCAATTACATAAATATCACCCTCTGATATTGCCTCAACCGGACATTCATCAATACATGTACCACATGCTGTACAATCATCTGTTATTACGTAAGCCATAGTAAAATAGTTTTTATTGTTTTAAAACAGGTGCAAATGTATAAATATTATTATTTGACGCAATTGTTATTGAAAAAAAAATTAAAATTTATTTAACAAAAAGACATATTTTATTGTTTAGTAGTATCTTAGGATAGAATAAATTTTTGTGATAACTGTAATATTTTTTGGATTTGTGCGTCATACTTATAACAAAAAGGAATTTTGGATGTTCAGTAATGAACAAATGCATTCCGAAATTGAACGATTGATGAAAAACTAATTAATTTGATAACTGCAGAAAAGTTGATTAACAGTTAATTGCAATTTTTGGTCTGGTTCTGGGATTTATTAAGTAACACAAATAGAAATGAGTTTAATTAAGAAAAATATAAAGTTCACAGTCACTATTTTCCTTCTGTTCGCAGCAAGTGGAGTTTTTATTTTTGATAGTTCTCTGTTTGCCAGTGAACCGGATTCATTATCTTTTAAAATTGAAGAGCCTACCCAGGATACTTATCCTTCACTTAATGATTCGAATAACTTAAGTCCTGTCTCCTTTTCTGAGCAGGGAAAGGTTAGTGAAGTTAAAAAGAATGATCTTTCTGGAGGAAACAATATAACCCCAAAACAATCAAATCAGAATGAAGAAAATATGCAAGATAGCTATACCCGGAATAGCACTTTACGATCTACCCTAAGTATTATCTATAAATTGCTTCAATATTTTCTGTAATCTTTCATAATAATTCACAAAATATTTGATATTTTTGCACCCTTCTTAGTTAAACATTTTAAATTTTTTAGATATGTCAGAGAAATTAAATTCACAGGAGCTGATTGCTCTCGAAGAGAAATACGGTGCACATAATTACCATCCGTTACCAGTTGTGTTATCACGAGGCGAAGGGCCGTTGGTATGGGATGTTGAAGGAAAACAATATTTTGATTTCTTATCTGCCTATTCGGCTGTAAATCAAGGTCACTGCCACCCGAAGATTGTTGATGCAATGGTTGATCAGGCGCGTACACTTACTTTAACATCAAGAGCGTTTTTTAACGACTCTCTAGGAGTGTATGAGAAATATATTACTGAATTTTTTGGCTACGATAAGGTGTTGCCTATGAACACAGGTGCTGAGGGTGATGAGACAGCTTTGAAGTTGTGTCGTAAATGGGCTTACGATAAAAAGGGTGTTCCTGAGAATGAAGCAAAGATAATTGTTTGCGAAAATAATTTCCATGGAAGAACTATCACAGTGGTTTCTATGTCAACAGACCCTGAGGCACGTGAAGGATTTGGGCCCTATACTCCCGGATTCATAACTATTCCGTACAATGATCTTGATGCACTTGCAAAGGCTTTAGAAGACCCAAATATTGCTGGTTTTTTGGTAGAACCAATTCAGGGTGAAGCCGGAGTATATGTTCCTGATGAGGGCTATCTCTCAAAGGCATACGCTATGTGTAAAGCCAAAAATGTGCTTTTTATTGCAGATGAGGTTCAGACAGGTATTGCAAGAACAGGAAAACTTCTTGCCTGTGATCATGAAAATGTTAAACCTGACATTTTGATTCTTGGAAAAGCTTTATCGGGTGGTGCATATCCTGTATCTGCTGTTCTTGCCGACGATGATATAATGATGGTTATCAAGCCGGGGCAGCACGGTTCAACATTTGGTGGTAATCCGGTTGCTGCTCGTGTTGGAATTGCAGCCTTGAAGGTCGTCAAAGAAGAAAACCTTGCTGAAAGAGCTGAAAAACTTGGTAAGATTTTCAGGGAAGAGATGAGAAAAATAGACTCTGATATGATAAAACTTGTAAGAGGTAAAGGGTTGTTGAATGCAATTATCATTGAGCCTAAAAACGGGAAAGAGGCCTGGGACGTTTGTGTCGAAATGGCGAAAAACGGAGTTCTTGCCAAACCTACTCACGGAGACATAATCCGTTTTGCACCTCCATTGGTAATCTCGGAAGAACAACTTATGGAAGCAATTGAAAGGAT
>JAOZLR010000135.1 GCA_029934735.1 Bacteroidales bacterium | reverse complement strand
CTTCCTGATATTAATGAAACTTTTACTCACCTCTCCATTACAACTTTTACAACCTTCGCAGATGACATTTCAAATTTCAAACTTCCCACTAAAAACATAAATATTGAAATGCCAGACTTACTCCAAAAGTTAGGAGATATTAATATAACAGGAAAGTTTACCGGCTTTCTTAATGATTTCGTTTCTGATGCACAATTCAAGACCGGAATTGGGGATATTACCTCTAATCTTGCTCTTGTTAATAAAGAAGATAAGGATGTGAGTTATGTCGGTTTTCTAAAAATGGATAATTTCGATGCAGGTGTTTTATTCGGTGTTCAGAACCTGGGAAAGGTTGATGGTTCGGCTGATATCATCGGAGAGGGAGCAAGCTCTGATGTATTAAAAATCAACCTTAAAGGTAAGATAGACTCCATTGAATTTAACAATTATCTATATAGTAAAATTGAGATTAATGGAGAGATCGCTAATAATCAGTTTAATGGGGATGTTGATGTAAATGATAAAAATCTGAATCTTACCTTTAACGGAGCCATTGATAATAGCAAAGCAATACCTTCATATAACTTTAGTGCTCTGGTAAGAGATGCTAAACTTTTTGAGCTGAATCTTGCAGACCGGGATTCTTCGATGAATTTGTCCAGCAACCTTTATTTTGATTTCCAAGGCGATAAGATTGACCAGATGCAGGGAATTATTAAAATTGACAGTACGCAGTACTTTGAAAAAGGGGAGACATATAAAATGGATGATTTCACTCTGAGTTTTACAAGAGACTCAACCGAATATACAATGATACGCCTTTTTTCTGATTTTGCCGATGCTTCAGTTGAAGGGAAATTTCTTGCCAATGACCTCACCGCATCAATAAACAATTTATTTAATAATTATCTTGATACTTTATTTGTTGATCCCAAAGTCAGGACAGACAGTCTGGCAACTCAAGACTTCATCTTTGATTTAACCGTTAAAAACTCTTCTGTAATAACAAAGTTATTTGTACCTGATCTGAAGATAGCACCTCATACAACATTAATCGGGGGCTATAATTCAGTGACAGGAAACCTGTTTATGGAAGGACATTCGCCTGAAATTACTTATTATGGGAGGAAGCTGGAAAATTGGAACCTGGATTTCTTTTTTAAAGATGAATATATAAATCTGACAACAGGATGTGACAGACTTTATCTCTCTGATAGTGTTTTTATGGACAGTTTTGTTTTTCGGTCACAGGCTATGAACGATACAGTTTTATACTCCCTCATATGGGATAACAGGGATGGCATTCATACAGGTTATGGGGATATAGGAGGTACAATGAAGCTTAATTCGAGCAAAAAATATCATATTGCATTTCACAAATCAGAGCTAATGGTAAACGATACTTTATGGCATATTCATCCTGATAATTATATCGAAATAGATTCAAACTACTTAGCCATTAAAAATTTCTCTTTTACATCAGGCTCACAGGGAATTGATATTAATGGTGTTATTTCAGAACACCCAAAGGATAGTCTGATAGTAAAGTTCAATGATTTTCACCTCTCGAATCTTGAATATATCCTGAAAAGAAACGAGCTTAACCTTAATGGTATTGTAAATGGAAATTTTCAAATATCAAGCATTTATAATTCACCAAGTTTCCTTTCAGATATAAATATTTCCAACATGTATTTTGATAGCGAGAAGCTGGGAGATTTTTCCCTGAATACAACCTGGGATCCACTTAATAGCACCTTCAATATTCTTGGTCAACTGATTTACATAGGAAATATCGGGAGTAAAAAGACTTTTGAAATTGCAGGCAGGTATCTTCCTGAAAATAAGCATCAAAATTTTGATATAGATATTGATCTGGATAACTTCAAACTAAAAACTCTTCAACCATTTACCAAATCTTTTTCCTCGAAAATAGACGGACTGGGAAAAGGCCATCTCGAACTCCGGGGTACAAAAAATGCTCCTGAGCTGACCGGAGAGCTAGACCTTATGAGGGTATCTATGCTAATTGATTATCTGAATGTGAAGTATTATTTTGCACAAAAAATATATTTTGACACAGATAAAATCTATTTTAATGATCTTGTTCTCAACGACTCTTTAAACAATAAAGGAACAGGCTATGGAGCTGTATATCATAATCATTTTAGTAATTTAAGATTTGATCTGAACTTTGGTGCAGATAAGCTTTCTGTTCTAAACACATCTATTTCGGACAATGATATCTTCTATGGCAAAGGTTTTGCTACCGGAAAAATAAAAATATCAGGCCCCGTTGATAATATTAATATGGATATTGAAGCAACAACCGAAAAAGGGACAATGGTATATCTTCCGCTTAATACCGTTTCAGAAGTATCTGAAAATAGTTTTGTGACATTTATCAATGATGAGAACAATAATATTATCCAAGAAGTAAGTGAGTTTAATACTAAAGTGAAAGGGTTAAGTATGGACTTAAAGCTTAACCTAAATTATGACGCAAATCTTCAGTTGTTTTTACCTGCACAAATGGGAAACTTAAGGGGCCGGGGAAACGGGACAGTGGAAATGACATTAACACCTCCTAATAAGTTTACAATGGCAGGGAAATATATTATTGAAAGAGGGTCATTTTTTCTGACTCTTCAAAGTATAATTAATCGTGATTTTGAAATACTGGGAGGAAGTAGTATAGATTGGGGTGGCGACCCTTATGATGCGAATGTAAATATATCAGCTGCTTATAAAGTAAAAACAAAACTTGGTGAATACGGGCCTCCTCAAGACTCGGCAACAAGAGTTGATGTTGAATGTATTATACATATGAGAGGCAAGCTGCTAAATCCTACTATATCGTTTTCAATAGATTTCCCCCATCTTAAAGAAACTGATAAAAATTACATTTACTCCAGACTGGACACCACCGACCAGGCTATGGTGAGCCAGCAGGTCCTTTCTCTTTTAGTAATGAATAGCTTTTACTATTCTTCAGGCTACTCCGGTTCTTTGAGTTTTAATTCAATATCGCTACTTACAAATCAGTTAAATAATATATTATCCAGAATTAGTGACGATTTTGATATTGGCGTCAACTATAAACCCGGAGATAATAACTTTGCTCAGGAAGTAGGTGTTGCATTGTCAACGCAGCTTTTTGACAACAGGGTTTCAATAAGCGGGAATGTTGGTGTAAGGGGTAAAGACGACACCAGAAATACAAACGATATTGTCGGAGAGGTTGATGTTGCTGTAAAGTTAACCGATGACGGCCGTTGGCGAGCATTTGCCTTTAACAGGTCTAATAACAACCTGCTTTATCAAAACTATTCCTTATACACCCAGGGCATAGGTCTTTCATACACAAAAGAGTTCTATAAATTCAGCGACCTTTTTAAGAAAAAAACAGAAGAAGAAAAGGAGATCAGGAAAAAAGAAAGAAAGTTGAAAAAACAAATTTCGGATAAATAACAAATGATTTCTATCTTTGCCTCCAATAAATTTATTTTTCGATACAGATAAATATTAAAGCTATGATTCAAAGAATCCAGACAGTTTTTTTACTATTCGTAATTGTAGTACAGATAGTTTTGTTTTTTACTCCTCTTGCCATTTTTATTTCAGATTTGAGCTACTATAAACTATACTTAACTGAGATGAAAAATATGACCCCTGATAGCAGTATGGATATGAGCAGGATGATTGCAATGCCTCTTGCCATTATGAATTCGGTGATAATTGTACTTATCGGGATCACGATCTTCAAATTTAAAAACAGGGTTTTACAAATGAGACTTAACAGGTTCAACATCCTGCTGATAATAATTCTTGTCGTCGGGATACTGTTTGGTTATCCTCAATGGATGCTAGATCAGGCCGGCTCAGTCGTCACTTATGATTTTGGGGCATATCTGCCGTTAGTTTCCATTGTATCTCTTTTCCTTGCAAATATATTTATCCAAAAAGATGAGAAGCTTATAAGATCTGCCGACAGGCTCAGGTAGAGATATTAGAATAGAGCTGACGATGAAAAGGATTGGATTAATTTCAGACACTCACACTTTTATTCATCCCGGATTATTTAATTCCTTTAAGGAGTGTGATGAAATTTGGCATGCCGGGGATATCGGAAACATTGAAACAGCTGATAACCTTGCGGCTTTTAAACCATTACGGGCTGTGTACGGGAACATTGATTCGCACCAGGTACGTGTTGTTTATCCTGAATTTCAAATTTTCAGATGTGAAGGTGTTAAAGTCCTGATGACTCATATAGGCGGCTATCCAGGCAGATATCAACCTTTGATAAGGAACTTAATTGTAAAAGAAAAACCGGGGCTTTTTATTTCAGGCCACTCACACATCCTGAAAGTTATTTATGACAATAAATATCAACTACTTCATATAAATCCCGGAGCTGCTGGCAAATCCGGACTGCATCAAGTTATAACTTTTGTGCGCTTCACCATTGATGGAAAACAGATAAAAGACCTTGAAATTGTTGAATTCCAACGATGAACTAATCAACAGATTGAGACTTGCACTCCTTCACTTCAATCTACCCCTGAATGATTACCAGTGACAACTATTGCATAAACAGTTGTTTTTTAGCAAACTCCAAAACACAAATGATAAATAACAAATAAATCTCAATAAACCTGCCCGGGAGTAGGTATCTTGCCTTTTACGGTTTTGTCGGCAACATTAAAGGTTATCTCCAAAGTCATAAATGTACGTACTGCCATAGTATTATATATACCCGGATTCCAGTGCAGTAGTTTTACAACTCTTATAGCTTCCTCAGTACAGCCCGCACCCAACGATTTTTTAGTTGTTATATTTGATATCCGGCCACTGGGCTCAACCACAAACCTAAGCTTTACAACACCAGACACAGCTTGTTTGAATGCGGCTTCAGGATATTTTAGATTATTGGAAATAAATGCGCTAAAATTATAGTTTTTGCTACAAAAAACCGGTGTCGGCGATCGTGTAATTTCTGAAATTAAATATATCTTGTCACTTTTATCAACAGGCTCATACGGATATATTATCTTTGTATAGCCACGTGATCTACACACCTTGTTGTATTTCTTTATGTTAAATTTTATTTCAAAAGAGGTAACTTGATTTACAGGTTTCCCTATCCTAGTTGCCGAATTCCACAGAATCTTCCTGAAGATTCTTAATGCCTCACTATCAATTTCGAGAGATACTGATTGTGCGATTTTAAGATCGGAAACACTACGATCAGAGTTAATTACCAACGAAAATATAACTGTGCCCTCGGTCTTATCCTTCAATGCTTTCTCAGGATAAACAATTTCCTCTTTGATGAATTCTTTCAACAGTCTTTTGCCTCCCCAGGGCGATGGCATAGTTAACTCCTGAGCTGTCAGCATCCCTGATGCAAAAAAAATTGCAATACAAGAAAATATCAGCATATAAAATAAAGGTTTCATAATGCTATTTACCAAACATCTTGTAAAAATAAGAAAATTTCTAATGCAGGTATAATTATTGTTTAATTTTACGGTTTAAAAGCAATTTGACTTTTTTTGTAATTAAAAACTCAATACAGCAGGCCAATGGAGATTGTATATTTAATATCCGGCATCATTATCGGTGGACTTATCATCTACTTTTATATGAAGAGCAAAATCACTTCTAAAACCGGGGAGATAAGAACAAAACTTACCACACTTGAAAAACAAAAAGCAGAGGAAATAAATGCTCTTGATAAGGAGAAAAGTATTCTTGCCGAGAAATATTCCGACTCACAAAAAACCAATAAAAAGCTTGAGACAGAACTGGGAACTGAAAGAAGCAAAAGTGAGCAAATGGGGAACAGGATTGCAAAAGCAGAAGTTGAATATCGAAATCTTCAGGAAAAACTTGATACTCAAAAGAGGGAGATGGAGGAATTGCAAAAAAAATTCACAACTGAATTTGAGAACATTGCAAACAAAATCCTAAAGCAAAATTCACAAGAATTTACTTCTGTCAATGAAAAAAAAATTGGCGATATTTTAATGCCTTTAAAAGAGAAGATTCAGATTTTTGAAAAAAAGGTAGAAGACACCTATCAAAAAGGCCTTAAAGACCAGACCGACCTGAAAGCCGAACTCAAGAAGCTGTATGAAATTAATTATAAGATAAGCGAGGAAGCAAACAATCTCACAAGGGCACTCAAATCAGATACTAAAAAGCAGGGAAACTGGGGAGAACTTGTCCTTTCACGAGTTCTGGAGCGTTCAGGGCTTGTCGAAGGTGCAGAGTATGAAACCCAGACATCAACACGAAACAATGAAGGTAACATTATCAGGCCTGATGTGGTTGTCAAACTTCCAGACAACAAACACATTATCATCGACTCGAAAGTTTCACTTACAGCCTATGAAGCGTTTGTTAACTCTGATGATGACAGCTCAAAGGAAAAGTTTCTGAAACAACACATCACTTCCATTAAAAATCATGTAAAAGAGCTAAGTGAGAAGAGTTATCAAAATGCCGAAATGTTTGACACTCCCGACTTCGTATTGATGTTTATGCCTCTTGAATCTGCATTCAGTACTGCCATCCAGACTGATAACAGTCTTTTTGGTTTTGCCTGGGATAAGAAAATAGTAATAGTCAGCCCCACAACACTGCTTGCGACTTTGCGAACCATCTCTTCTATCTGGAAGCACGAAAAACAAACCCGTAACGCACTTGAGATCGCAAAACAGGGTGGAGCTCTTTATGATAAGTTTCACGGATTGGTAACAGATATGGAAAAACTGGGAAATCAGTTAAATACTGTAAGAAAAACCTATAATGATGCTCATGGTAAGCTTACCGAAGGCAAAGGTAATCTGATTGGACATGTTGAGAAATTGAAAAAACTGGGTGCTAAGGCAACTAAATCGCTGCCTGATAAATTTATTGAGGAGGAGTCCCTGGACTTCGCTCAGGACGACAATAATTGAAAATAATGAAATTACGAATCTTTTTATGGTTTTTACTGCTGTCTCTGTTTAATGTTGCAGGTACTACTTATGCAAAAAAGCTTAGTAAGACTAATCTTGCTCAATTATACGAGGAGTATAATTTT
>JAOZLR010000134.1 GCA_029934735.1 Bacteroidales bacterium | reverse complement strand
ATTCAAGCATTCTTGCATTGAAGCATTCTCGCATTACCATAAGGTTATTTTAAATAGACTGAAAAATAATATTTACCCACTAAAATGGTAGTAGAACCCATTTTTTTATCAAAGTTTTACCCTGCCGTGGGTAATTGGGTGCTTGGCCAGGAAGCCAACCCTATGGTCATTTTGAGCGGAGTCGAAAAATGTATTAACCTCATTATGAATTATGTTTCTATTACGCTCAACCTGACATTTACTGGATTAACACCTTTTTGAACAACCCAAGCAAATCCCCAATAAATACTACTTTTGCAAAATATGGAACAGATGGATAAAAAGGATGTCAGAATTGTATTAATGGGAACACCGGATTTTGCAGTGGCTTCCCTTGATATACTTGTTCGAAATGGATATAATGTAATAGCTGTTGTAACTGCTCCCGACAGACAGGCTGGCAGAGGAAGAAAACTTTCGATCTCGCCTGTTAAGAAATACGCACTTGATAAAGGGATAGGAATATTGCAACCTGAGAAATTGAAAGATAAGGACTTTCTGGATGAACTGAGATTATTGAAACCTGACTTACAGGTTGTGGTTGCTTTTCGGATGTTACCTGAGGTTGTCTGGACTTTGCCGCTGAAAGGCACTTTTAATTTGCATGCTTCATTGTTGCCACAGTATCGCGGGGCTGCTCCCATAAATTGGGCTGTTATTAACGGTGAGAATGTGACGGGTGTTACAACTTTTTTTATTGACAGAGAGATAGATACTGGCAAGGTTATTTTGTGGGAAAAGGTTATGATAGGAGACGAGGAAACAGCCGGAGAATTACACGACAGATTAATGGAAACTGGTGCCGGATTGGTACTCAAGACAGTTAGTAAGATTGTAAGTGGAAATTTTACTTTAATTGATCAGCAGAATATAGAGGTTGATAATAGAGTGCCACGACCTGCTCCTAAAATTTTTAAGGATGATTGCATTATTAATTGGAATGATGATGTCTCTTCAATTTATAATTTTATAAGAGGATTAAGCCCTTATCCCGGAGCTTCTACTGAATTGGTTTCTCCGACAGGAGATAAGTATTTTGTAAAAATTTTCAAGGCAACAAAGGTAGAAGAAAGCGAGCTGATAAAGCCTAAAATGTTGACAACTGACGGGAAGAGCTATATCAGAATTTCAGGGAAAGATGGATACATTAATATAACAGATATTCAAGTTTCAGGTAAAAAGAGAATGAAAACAGATGAATTGCTGCGCGGATTTCGTATGGATAACAGTTGGAAGATTGAGATTTAAATTGGTAATATGATAGTTCAGGTGGATTATATTTGATATTTTTCTGTTTTCCCTGTGATAAAATAAGCACAACAAGCAATTTTATAGCTTTTCTTTTTGTAGTATTTACGGTGGTTATAGAGCCACGATACTCTGAACACCCCTGTTTTGGGGGCTTTTAACATGAAGTTATTAACAAAAAGGCTGAATTATTAACAAAATCAAGGGTTTTAGCGATTTTTACTTGACTTTTCATATAATTGATTTATATTTGCATCAACTATTAACAAATAAAAATAGAAACATGAACAAAGCAGAATTAATTGACGCAATGGCAGGTGATGCTAACTTAACAAAAGCTGATGCCAAAAGAGCTCTTGATGCATTTATTGGTGCAACAACTGGTGCTCTGAAAAAAGGCGACAGAGTCGCTCTCGTTGGATTTGGTTCTTTCTCAGTTGCAAAGCGCGCTGCTAGAACTGGTAGAAATCCTAAGACAAATGCTCCTATTCAAATTCCAGCAAAAAAAGTTGTGAAATTTAAAGCAGGTAGCGAACTGTCAGATAGAGTTAAATAAGAATCTGATCAACAGTTAAATAAGAATCCTCCATTTTTGGGGGATTTTTATTTTATGCCAGTTTTGATTCCAGTATTTGCTGGGCAGCTCCTATGACCTCCAAAGCAACTTCTTCTCTTTATTATAGATTAGCTTGTCGTTATCCAAAAGCCATTGAATAACTTTAATTATGTTATCCTCACTCACTCCTTCAATCATATCGACCAGCTCATTTACCGCACAAGGTTTCTTAACTAAATGTGGTTTTATCTGGTTAAGAATATTATCAAACGCCAACTCACTTAATTCTATTTTATTTCTTTCGATACAGACATCGCACCTCCCGCACCGTTTTGTCTCTGTCTCACCAAAATATTCAAGTAAAAGGCTGTTTCTGCATTTTGTTTTTGATGTGATATAATTAATTACTGCATCCAGCCTTCTTTCGGCTGACTCCTTTCTTATGCGGTAATGTTCATTCGAAATAAAAATATCCTTAGCATCAATACGCTCTGTAAGGAAAGTTAGCTGTGGCTGTGGTTTTCGTTTGATATAGACAAGAACATTAAATTTTTCAAGCATTTGAAGTGTGCCTGAAACTCTGCTTTCATTTATTCCCAAACGGGATGCAATCTGACTTTCATTTATCTTAACGAAATCAGTAAACAGTCCGCTATAAGAACGAAGCAATACCTTAACAAATTTATCATACTTTGGATTTTCAACCTGAAACTTATAAATATCCTCCTTATTTACCCTGAGATGAATTTTTGATTCTGCATCGGATAATTCCTGAAGAAGAATAAATCCTTCTTTTTCTAAAAATTTTAGGGAGTTGTATGCAATCCTGCGATTAAAATTATAGTTATCACAAAATTTAATAATGTCGAAATCGAAACTCACATCTTTACCGCTTCCTACTGCAAGTTGCAGATAATTGCCAAGTGCCTGATAAACATTTTTAATCATTTTAATTGGGGGGAATGCAGTTTCAAAATAGTTTTGAAGGTCTTTGAGGTCCCCATCATCAAAAAGTAATACAGCATAGGCATTTTTTTCATCCCTTCCGGCCCTCCCTGCTTCCTGAAAATAAGCTTCAAGGTTATCAGGAATATCCATATGTGCAACAAACCTGACATCAGGCTTATCTATTCCCATTCCAAAGGCGTTGGTAGCCACCATAATCCTTGATTCTCCCTTCATCCATAGTTCTTGCTTAATATCTCTGGTTTTCTGGTCGAGACCTGCATGATAAAAATCAGTAATTATATGATTACTATTCAGGAAATTTCTTATCTCAACAGCTTTTCGGCGGCTTCTGACATAAACAATTCCACTTCCTTTCAGATTAGTAACAACTTTAAGCAACCGTTTAAACTTATTTTCTTCCTTTAAAACAACATAGGTCAGGTTTTTTCTTTCAAATGAAAGTTGAAAAACATTCGGTTTTCTGAATTCAAGTTTTTCCTGGATGTCAGGTATTACTTCAGGCGTAGCTGTTGCTGTGAGTGCAAGAATGGCCACTCCGGGTAGCTTCTTCCTGATTTTTGCAATGCTAAGATATGACGGCCTGAAATCGTAACCCCATTGAGAGATGCAATGCGCTTCATCAACAGCCAGAAGGTTCACTTTCATTTTATCAATGTTGTGAATTATCAGATCCGTTTCAAGTCGCTCAGGGGAGAGGTAGAGAAATTTTACATCATCGTAAACGCAGTTGTTAATAACAACTTCTATTTCATATGACTTCATTCCGGAATGTATGGCAAGTGCCCGGATACCTCTTCTTTTCAAACCTTCAACCTGATCTTTCATGAGAGCAATCAAAGGAGTGACTACAACACATAAACCATCCATTACAAGGGCAGGAATCTGAAAGCATATGGATTTTCCTCCCCCCGTAGGAAGAAGGGCAAGAGTGTCCCTGCCTTCAAGAACAGAGTTAATAATATCCTCCTGAAGTGGTCTGAATGACTGGTGTCCCCAATATTTTATGAGTATTTGTTGAATGTCCAAGTTTGTTTTCTCCCTCGACGAAGATAGTAAACTTTTTGAAAATGGAGATTTGAATTAACTTTTATGTTATTTTGTCTTCTTGCCCGATTGAATTCGTACGTGTGGGAATACAAAGTAACCAAATCCTGTACGTCCTAATTGGCGCCAACCTAAAAAGAGAACCTTCGGGAAGCCATCTATTTAAGTATTTGACATTCATAGTAATGTGTTAAAGCAAATTGAAATCTGTTCAATTAAACAATAATAATTATGTTCTATATTGATTTTTAATATTACGCTCCTCTGGAGCTCCTATCCGGCTTATTCCATTTTCTATAAATATTTCGCCTCTCTGAGGCTTGGGTTTTCAGCACCAGAGGTGCGAAATATTTATAGAACAAATAGAAACAAATAGCAAGCTCCGGAGGAGCGAAATCTTTTTTTCGATAAGGAAACCAAATTAATAGTCCCTTAGCTTGACACCAATTCGTACGTGTGGGAAAGAAAACTCCAAAGCTACACGCCCTCCCTCTGAATCGTCCTGAATAGAGAAGTCTGGGCCCGTTGGACTTTTGGGTCAGCTCACAAATAACCGCATTACATTTTCTATTTATTCATCTCCCTGATAAGATTCAGCGCACTTCCTGCTTTGAACCATTCAATCTGGTTTTCATTGTAAGTATGATTTGCTTTAAATTCATCGGTTGAACCGTCGGCGTGATGAAGAACGACTGTTAGTGGTTTTCCCGGAGCAAATTCTTTCAATCCGATTACATCAATGGTGTCATCTTCCTGAACCTTGTCATAGTCAGCTTTGTTAGCAAATGTAAGGCCAAGCATTCCTTGTTTTTTAAGGTTTGTCTCGTGAATTCGTGCAAATGAGCGAACAAGTACAACCTTAACTCCCAGATTTCTTGGCTCCATTGCAGCGTGTTCGCGTGATGAACCTTCTCCATAATTTTCATCTCCCACAACGATAGAACTAATACCGGCATTATTGTAATCCCTTGCTGCATCAGGAACAGGAATATATTCTCCTGTTAGCTGATTCTTAACTGAGTTAATTTTATCATTAAAATAATTTGATGCTCCGATAAGCATATTGTTCGAAATGTTGTCGAGGTGACCTCTGTAACGAAGCCAGGGGCCTGCCATTGAAATATGGTCTGTTGTACATTTGCCTTTAGCTTTAATCAGAAGTTTCATTCCTGTGTAATCTGCTCCATCCCAGGCATTAAAAGGTGAAAGCAGTTGCAACCTTTCCGATTTAGGATCAACAACTATTGTTATGTTGCTGCCATCCTCTGCAGGCGCCTGAAAACCAGGGTCATCAACTTCAAAGCCTTTTGGAGGTAATTCATATCCTGTAGGCTCACTAAGTTTTACCTGTTCGCCTTTGTCGTTTGTCAGGGTGTTAACAACCGGGTTGAAATCAAGTTTTCCGGATATTGCAACAGCAGCTACCATCTCTGGCGAAGCAACAAATGCGTTTGTGTTTGGGTTTCCGTCAGCTCTTTTCCTGAAGTTACGGTTAAAGGAGTGAACGATTGAGTTTTTTTCCTCTTTTTCAGCTCCAGGCCTTGCCCATTGTCCGATGCAGGGACCACAGGCATTTGTGAATATTTTTGCACCTGCTTGTTTGAAAGTATCGATCAAGCCATCTCTTTCGGCAGTAAAAAAGACTTGTTCAGAGCCGGGATTTATCCCTAAGATTGCCTTTGGCTTTATTCCTTTGTCAAGAGCATCTTTTACAATTGATGCAGCCCTGGTCAGGTCTTCATATGATGAGTTGGTACAAGAACCTATTAGAGCCCATTCAACGTTGATTGGCCAGTCATTCTTTTTTGCAGCATCAGCCATTTCTGAAACCGGAGTTGCTAGGTCCGGAGTGAACGGACCGTTTAAGTGCGGAGTGAGTGTGTTAAGGTCAATTTCAATTACTTCATCAAAATACTTTTCAGGGCTTGCATAAACCTCTTCATCACCTGTCAGATATTCTTTTATTTTATTGGCCATTTTAGCAACATCTGCTCTTTTTGTAGCATTAAGATATCTCTCTATACTCTCGTCATAGCCAAATGTTGATGTTGTGGCACCTATTTCGGCACCCATATTACAGATTGTTGCCTTACCTGTTGCTGAGATGTTTCTGGCACCTTCGCCAAAATATTCAACAACCGCACCGGTTCCGCCTTTTACAGTAAGAATTCCGGCGACCTTAAGGATAATATCTTTTGGAGCTGTCCAGCCGTTTAGCTTCCCGATTAGTTTAATTCCAATAAGTTTAGGCATTTTTAATTCCCAGGGCATTCCTGCCATTACATCAACTGCATCTGCACCACCAACGCCGATAGCTATCATTCCAAGACCACCTGCATTAACAGTATGAGAGTCTGTACCTATCATCATTCCCCCGGGGAAAGCATAATTTTCAAGTACAACCTGATGTATGATTCCTGCACCCGGTTTCCAGAAACCTATTCCGTATTTATTTGAAACTGAAGCCAGAAAATCATAAACTTCCTGGTTTGTGAATTTTGCTACTTTAAGGTCTTCATCAGCACCATCTTTTGCTTGTATAAGGTGATCGGCGTGAACTGTTGAAGGAACAGCTACCTTTTCTTTGCCTGCCTGCATAAACTGCAATAGTGCCATCTGCGCTGTGGCATCCTGCATAGCTACTCTGTCAGGACGAAAGTCAACATAAGAGACACCTCGCTCGTTAGCTTTTGCTGGTATTCCTTCATCAAGGTGAGAATATAAAATCTTTTCAGTCAATGTAAGCGGTCTTCCTACAACTTTGCGTGCTGCATCCACTCTTTCAGTCATCCTGGCGTAAACGCCCTTTATCATTTCAATATCAAATGCCATAATGCTTATATTTAAATTTAATTTCTATTTTCAATTCTTAGTTTATTAGAAGGCGACAAGCGTCCACGTTTGTCAGTTATCTATTTAAATTACCTTCATTAAAACCTGTAAAGTAAAATTCCATGCCCATCCATCCAAACCTGCAAGGTTATCAGCCCACCTGCTTTCTCAAACCTTACAGATTGCGACTGTCTGAACGCGGGTGCAAAAGTACTCTTTTTCTGAAAAAAAAGAAACGTGGATATGTTTTTCTATTATCGAAGATTCTATCAAGGAGTATCTGTCACACAATCCATCACAAACTCATACAAATCAAAGGTATCGTAAATCATCCTCGTAAATCGTATTCGTAAATCGTATTCGTAAATCGTATTCGTAAATCGTATTCGTAAATCGTA
>JAOZLR010000133.1 GCA_029934735.1 Bacteroidales bacterium | reverse complement strand
AAATCAATTACAGGAGCAAGGGAATCATTGTTGGGAACAGTGTTGAAATATAAAGCTCCACGCACAAAATTTTTTGTACTGTCAGTAAGATAAAACTGAAAAGGTGAGGCTGCTTCGGTTCCTGAGATTGAATAGGTAAGTCCGAAAATATTATTCTTTTTATCAATAAACTGCTTACTCTCAATAGCATTCGCCTTGGGAATATGCTTCATAACCAGCGTACGGGTATCTTCAAGATACTTTACTACATTATTATTAATCGGTTTGTAGCTTACGTTTAGCTGACCGTTAAACTGCGGAAAATCAATATTAAACCAGTATGGCTCGGCATTAACATCAGTATCGGGAACAAATTTGGAATAAACGGGATACTCAAATGTAAAGGGATAGGTTGTATCAAATTTCACATACTCTTTCCTGGGAAGGTCAATACGCATATAACCTCTCGGTTTCGGATAATAGTCACTACCACAGGAAGCCAAGGTGAACATCATAGCTAATATGACAATTATTGTTGTAATTTTAGAAAGGTGAAATAAATTAAGCACAAACAATTTAATTCTTAAGCTTAAAGATTTGGGATACATTGGACTTTCACTCATCTTATAATATTAATTTTCTTGATTTTTACATTTTGAGAATTACTTCTTGATACTAGTCCCCATCATCTTCCTTTATTGTCACCCTTACCTTCTTTATTCTGCGTTGATCAACCGTAACAACTTTGAAAACAAAATTATTAAATGTTGTGCTACTGTCTTTTTCCGGAATTTCGCCCTCAAGTTCAAGAATAAGTCCTGCAAGTGAATCCGATTCACCCTTTACTTCATCAAAAATATCGTCATCAATTCCAACTATTTTACAAAAATCATTAATACTTGTTTTACCTTCAAACAGGTAAGTTCTATCATCAATTTTTTTATAATCAACTTCATCTTCGGGAGAATCAAATTCATCTGTGATTTCACCCACTATCTCCTCAAGTATATCCTCCATAGTAATAATACCAGAAGTGCCGCCGTATTCATCAACCACAACAGCAAGATGGATTTTTTTATCCTGAAACTCTTTCAGCAGGTCGTTTATCTTTTTATTCTCAGGTACGAAGAAGGGCTTACGTAACAGCAACAGCCAGTCATAATCATCATTTTCGTTTAAATGAGGAAGCAGGTCTTTTATGTAAAGAATACCTTTTACATTATCAAAGGTCTCCTCAAAAACAGGTATTCTGGAATAACCCGAGTCAATGATTAGCTCCAGAATTTTCTTAAAAGGTGTTTCTGCATCCAAAGCTGTAACATCCACCCGCGACTTCATAATCTCCTTAACATCAATATCTGTAAAACGAACTATTCCCTTCAATATTTTAGTGTCATCCTCATCCATATTTTCATCAGAAGTTATATCAATAGCATCTGAAAGATCGCTCATCGAAACATCAACTCCTTTTTTCGCAATCCTTTTATCAATAACCGAAGTGGATTTAACGAGTAAAATACTAAGCGGATAGAACAATGCTGCAAGAAAATGCAAAGGCTTTGCCATTATAGAAGCAAAAAGAACCGGCTTTTGAGCAGCAAAAATTTTGGGAATTATTTCACCGAATAACAAAATAAATGATGTTATAACAATGACCTCAATAATAAATCCGAAAACAGGGAATTCAATAAAGTTAAAAATCTCATTAATAAGATAGGAGCTGAGAATTACAATACCCACATTCACAAAGTTATTGACAATAAGTATTGTTGCCAGCAACCTTTTGGGCATATCGAGAAGGGCAAGAATTATTCTATTTCTTCCAGAGTCACTCTCTCTGACCTGTTTCAGATTTGCAGGGCTAAACGAAAAAAAAGCTATTTCAGAGCCTGATATCATTGCTGAAAAGAAGAGCAATAACAAAACTACTACAAGGCCAATTACCAAACTAACCGACATATTTCCGTTTAAAACAGATAGAAGAATCTTAAAGGAATACAAATGAGGATCACTGTCAGGATCTTCCAAAACTTAAAAATTTAATTTTACAAATCGGCTGCAAATATAATAATTTGTGAACAACCAAAAAAAATCAGAATGGCAAATCATCAACAGGGGGCACAACTGGTTCTGCATCGTCAGGTTTTTGGGCCTCTTGTGCCGTATTGTCTGACTGCTGTGGAGCAGCTCCCTGCGAATCACTGCGTTTTCCGAGCATAGTCATATTATCTGTAAAAATCTCAGTAATATATTTTTTCACACCATCCACCTCATAGGAACGGGTTCTGATTTTACCTTCAATAAAAATCTGATCTCCCTTATGAAGGTATTTTTCGCATATTTCTGCTAGTCCACGCCACATAACAATATTATGCCATTCCGTTTGGTCAACACGATTTCCTTCTTTATTTTTATAACTTTCGCTTGTAGCCAATGGGAAACTAGCCTTTTTAACACCATTATCAAAGGTGATAACTTCCGGGTCTTTACCCAGGTTTCCAATTAATAGTACTCTGTTTACTCCTGCCATTTTTAATACAATTTTAGTTTATACAAAAATACAATAAATTAGAACAATCCAGGCTTACAAAATCAATATTTTTTTAACCAGAATCGAAAAAAAATTATTACGATCAAAATTAACAAATACATTTTTGCATCCTGTTCAGGAACAAATTTAAAAACAGTAAGTTAAAAAAAAAATTAAAAATTCTTGCATTAAAAAAAAAATTATATATTTGCAGCCCTGTAGAAATGTAATCATTTAATAATTAATAAAATATATAGATCATGACAAAAGCAGAAATCGTAGCGGAAATCGCTAACAAAACAGGAATTGAGAAAGTAACAGTACAACACACTGTAGAGGCATTTATGGAAGCTGTAAAAGACTCACTTGCAAATGGAGAAAATGTATATTTAAGAGGTTTCGGTAGTTTTGTAGTCAAAAAAAGGGCTGAAAAAACCGGTAGAAATATTTCAAAAAATACAACTATTATCATACCTGCTCATAATATTCCAGCATTTAAACCTGCAAAAACTTTTGTAACCGACGTAAAAAGTAAAGTTAAGTAATTTAAATTAGAAGAATATGCCAAGCGGGAAAAAAAGAAAACGCCACAAGATGTCAACCCACAAGCGAAAAAAACGTTTGCGGAAAAACAGACATAAAAAGAAATAATTTAATTTGAAACAGCATAATGCCACATGTGGCATTATGCTTACTTTTTTTTAAATTTTACTACCTGCAAATTTTACTTTCTGCCCTTCCGACAACCTCATTGGTAAATAAACTAATGAATTGATCTATTTTAAGAAATAAAATGTGAATAAAGAGCTTTTTGTTAATTCAAGTGCATCCGAAGTAAATATTGCTTTACTTGAGGATAAGGTCCTTGTTGAATTACACAAGGAACACAACGACACGAACTATGCAGTTGGAGATGTTTACCTTGGCAAGGTCAAAAAAATTATGCCTGGGCTAAATGCGGCATTTATTGATGTGGGGTACGAAAAAGATGCCTTTCTGCATTACCTTGATCTGGGCCCACAAATAAAAACATTAAACAAAATGACACGCCTTGCTATTCAAGGCAGAATAGGTTCACCAGCCAACATTAAACCTGAGAAGGATATTGAAAAAACAGGTAAGATAACGGATGTTCTTACTTCAGGCCAGCAAATTGTGGTTCAGGTTGCCAAAGAACCAATTTCCACGAAAGGGCCAAGAGTATCTTCCGAATTGTCATTTGCAGGAAGATTTCTCGTACTAGTGCCATTTTCGACCAGAGTATCAATTTCGCAAAAAATTAGAAGTTCTGATGAAAGAAGCAGACTCAAACGGCTGATATTAAGTATCAGACCTGATAACTACGGCGTTATTATCCGTACTGTTGCAGAACACAAAAAAGTAGCCGAACTTGACACTGACCTGAAAAATCTGGTTGAGAAATGGGAAAACTCCATAAAAAGGCTAAAACAGGCGACAGCACCTAAAAAAATTGTAAGCGAACTCGACAGAACATCTGTGATCCTGAGAGATGTCCTGAGCGAATCGTTCAATAATATCTATATTAATGACCCCGTTCTCTTCGAAGACACAAAAACTTATATCAAATCAATAGCTCCTGACAAGGCAAACATAGTTAAGCTATATAAAGGGAAGTCCTCCATATTTGAACATTTTGGCATTGATAAGTATATTAAAACCTCCTTTGGCCGCACAGTTACGATCAGGAGCGGAATTTATCTCATAATTGAGCATACCGAAGCAATGCATGTCGTCGACATAAATAGCGGACACAGGGTTAACAAAGAACAGAATCAAGAAGAGAATGCTGTATCTGTTAATATTGAATCGGCAAAAGAGCTTGCACGTCAACTGCGATTGAGAGATATGGGCGGAATCATTGTTGTTGATTTTATTGATATGCGTCAGGCTGCAAACCGAAGGAAACTGTTTCAGGCTCTGAAAGAGGAGATGGCAAAAGATCGGGCCAAACATACGATATTACCTCCAAGTAAATTCGGCCTTGTGCAAATTACAAGACAGCGCGTAAGGCCTGAAACGAATGTTAAGGTTCTGGAAAAATGCCCGGTTTGTGATGGCACAGGAGAGATGAAACCCAGTATGCTGTTTGTTGATGAAATAGAGAACAATATCAGATACCTGGTTCAGGATCAAAATGAAAAGGGACTTACTCTTGTTCTTCATCCATACCTTTTTGCCTACCTTACAAAGGGACTTATTTCACAACAGGTAAATTGGTATTTTAAGTTTAAAAGATGGATTAGAATAAAACCCGATAAATCATACCATTTCCTCGAATATCATTTTTTCAATAAAAATAATGATGAAATTAAAATTTAATTCACCGGTTTAAATTTATTCTGATATTTGCTCCCTAATCCGGTATTAACAAATTTTATTAAGAAGATAATTATGTCAATTGTATTAAGTGGAATCAGACCAACGGGAAATTTGCATCTTGGAAATTATTTTGGTGCTTTGAAGAATTTTGTCAAAATGCAATACGAGAATGAGTGCTATTTTTTTATTGCCGACTACCACTCGTTAACAACTCACCCTACACCTGCGGATCTGCACGGTAATGTACGCCAGGTTTTGGTTGAGTATCTTGCAGCAGGCATCGACCCGGAAATTGCGACCCTGTATATTCAAAGCGACCTTCCGGAAACTGCTGAGCTTTACCTTCTTCTGAATATGAATGCCTACAAAGGTGAACTGGAAAGAGTTACAACTTATAAGGACAAGGTAAGCAAGCAACCGGATAACATAAATGCCGGACTGTTAACCTATCCCTGTCTGATGGCCGCCGATATTCTAATCCACCGTTCGCAAAAAGTGCCTGTTGGTAAAGACCAGGAACAACATCTTGAGATGACACGAACTTTTGCACGAAGATTTAACCGTCTTTACAATGTTAATTTATTCCCTGAGCCGGAAGCCTATAACTTTGGACAACAGCTTATTAAAATACCCGGACTCGATGGCGCAGGCAAAATGGGGAAATCGGAAGGCGAAGGCAATGCAATCTTCCTCGCCGAAGATCCCAAATCAATTCGGAAGAAAGTTATGAGAGCAATTACTGATAGCGGCCCGACAGAGATGAACCAGACTAAACCTGAGCCTATTGCAAATATTTTTTCTATTATGAAAGCTGTTTCTTCGCCAGAGACAGTCGAATATTTTGATGATCAGTACAACAAATGTACAATCCGCTACGGAGATATGAAAAAGCAACTGGCAGAAGATATCATAAACTTCACAGAGCCTTTCCGTGAAAAAGTTAAGGAAATATCAGCTGATGAAGACTATATCCATAAGGTAGTGAAAATGGGTAAGGAAAAAGCACACATAAGCAGTGCTGCAACGATGAAAGAGGTCAGGGAGATAATCGGATTCCGTGAGTTTTAAGAATTCTTAATTCGGGAATTTTGCGGAATAAATAAGTTCTGTTTTTTTGGAATAAGCAGTTTGATTACTTAAAAATGTCTGTTTTTTTTGAATTATATATTTTAAAGCCAATCTGTACCCCAAAACGTATTGAAGGATAAAAATGTATTCCGCTGGATTGTTCATTGCAGTTCACTTTACCAGCACTACACCTACTTCCCTTACAAAGAATTGTCATATCTTCATAAGCAACACCAAGCCCCGGACCGATAAACCATTCATAAGATACTTCTTCAAAGGAATCGGAATAATGAATAAACCCGAAAATAGCATTGACGGCAAAATAATTACTTTCATATGATCTCACTTCACGGTATGTCCCGCTAAGTCCGCTTGAACCATAATAGAAACACTTATTATCATACGAAAGGTACTTATAAGTAATCTCCGGTCTGAATAACACCTGTGAAAATCTAAATTTGTTTTCGGACAAGACAAACCCCATTCCAAACCTGATAACCGGACCTTTAGAAGCAAGATAATTATCTGATAACCGTGTTTTTTTTATTCCTCTTGTTTCATTATAATGAAACCACCATCCAAAATATCCCGCATAAAAATTAAAAATATATTTATCATTTAACCTGTAATCAACAAAACCTCCCTTATAACCAAGTGCAAACGAAAAGGGCTCAATTCCGATATATAATGACTTACTGTCGTTTTCTGAATCTTGAGCCAATGAAGTGCAAATTGATACAAGCAGTAATAGGAAAACTAATATTCTTGATTTGGATTTCATCGTTTAATTAGATTTAACGATCATCTTTCTCACCGCAAACTTACTACCAACTTTTAGCTTATAAAAATAAATTCCGCTTTTTAGATTTCTGGTACCGACCTTAACAATTGTTGTTCTGTTTGAGGTTTTCCCCTTCCACAAAACGCTGATTATGCTTCCTTTCATATCGTACAATATCAGTTCTGCTTCTGAGCCGGCAGGAGCACGAAAGGAAATTGTTGTGTAGTTTCCTGCCGGATTTGGATAATTTTGTTTCAGATCAACTAATCCTTCATTTCTGTTTTCGCCTGTCCCGCAGGCTGGTGGAAAAAAATAATTGAGAGAGTTATCAATATGCGCACGCCAGTTTCCCCAGCTATGCCCGTCGTTCCATTCTTCAAATACATAAAGAT
>JAOZLR010000132.1 GCA_029934735.1 Bacteroidales bacterium | reverse complement strand
GGGGCTGTATTGTCCCTATTAATTTAGACTTCGAAATATACTTATATATTTTAGTTTCTTAAGTTAACCGATAAGATTCAAAAATCAGGCTTTTAAGAAAATTCATTACTGGTAAATTGTCATTTTAATACTAGTTTGTATTGATGTTTCTCCCCCTGATAACTTATTTCAATGAAGTAAATCCCTGGCGTTTCATTCAATTCAAATTGATGAATTGAATCAATAATATTTTCTCTACTGTATAGCAAATTGCCACTAGTATTAAATACTTTTATGGAAACTTCTTTTAAGTTACCTAAATTAATATTTACCCATCCCTGGTTTGGGTTAGGAAAGACAGATACATTATTAAATAAAGCGTTTTCTTCTATACCGACTGTTGAAATTGTTATACATGCTGAAGTGTCTGTACATCCGTTTTTTGTTACAATAACTGCATAATCACCATTTTCAGCAGCAGTGAAGCTTTGAGATGATTCTCCGGCAATGCTGGCGTTGTTATTGCTGCAATTTATCCATTGATATGAGGCTCCGGTTTCATTTGCTGTAATACTTGATCCTGTCGTAGTTACAGTAACATCAATTGCATTAATTGTCAGGTTTAGTGTAACGATAGAATCGCATCCTGTTGAATTTGTCAGGGTAAAAGTTGCCGTATTATTACTGCTTGTGTAAGTGATTCCGTCTATCCATGTAAAACTACCACATGCTGTCTGGATATCCGTACCGGTAGTTGAGCTACAAGAGATGTTCCTGTAAAGATGTGCAATATTATATTTTGAGCTATTCTGCCCGGTAATCATTACATCCTGGTCACTGTCATTGTCAATATCACAAACTGCAATGGAACCTCCTGAAACCTCAGTGAATAGAATATCATCAGCCTCAGAGAATACACCACTACCATCATTCGTAAAAAGTTTTGCAGTAGGGCGGATGCCGTTATATCCGGTAATTATTATGTCTTTATCATTATCGTTATCAAAATCTGCAATAGCAATAGAGCTTCCGTTCACTCCTTCAAAAGGAGTTCCTGTGACTTCTGTAAAGTTGCCATTTCCATCGTTCATATAAAGTTTTGCAATACTTTTAAAAGAAGGAAATGAACTTTGATATCCGGTGATTAACACATCCAGGTCATTGTCGTTATCGATATCTGCAAAAGCAATAGAGCCACCGGTCACTCCTTCAAAAGGAGTTCCTGTAACTTCTGAAAATATGCCACTTCCATTATTTGTGTAGAGTTTTACAGAGGGAGATCCATTATCTCCGGTAATCAGCACATCCGGATCATTATCGTTGTCAATATCGGCAAAAGCAATAGAACCATCTTTAACCCCGTTAAAAGAAGTTCCTGTGACTTCTGAAAAATTTCCATTTCCATCATTGCTATAAAGTTTTGCAATGGGTTGAGATGAGCTATTTTCTCCGGTAATCAGCAGGTCCTGATCATTGTCATTATCAATATCCTTAAAAGCAATGGCACTATTTTTTACACTTTCGAAGGTAGTTCCGCTAACTTCTGAGAATATGCCACTTCCATTATTGGTGTAGAGTTTTGTGATGGGTTGATATGAGCTGTTTTGTCCGGTAATCAGGACATCCTCGTCACTATCATTGTCAATATCCGCAAAAGCAATGGAACTTCCACTTACTCCATCAAAGGGAGTTTCACTGATTATTATAAAGTTGCCATTTCCATCGTTGGAATATAGTTCCGAGGTGCGTTGGAAAGAACTATTATAACCGGTAATTAATACATCCTGATCATTGTCATTATCAATATCGGCAAAAGCGGCCGAGCTATCGCTGACTCCATCAAAAGGAGATCCTGTTACCAATGCAAACTTACCATTCCCATCGTTGATATAGAGTTTTGCCGGGAGCTGATTAAAATAGGCATTTATTCCCACAAGCAACACATCCTGATCGTTATCATTATCAATATCGGCAAAAGCGATGGAACTATGAAAGATCCCTGTAAAAGGTGTTTCAGTGACTTCAATAAAGCTGCCCATGCCATCATTGGTATATAGCTTTGCAATGGAATTTCCTCCGTCATGTCCGGTAATTAATACATCCTGATCATTGTCATTATCAATATCAGCAAAAGCAACAGAGCCTCCGCTCACTCCATCAAAAGGAGTTCCTGTAACTTCTGAAAAATTACCACTTCCACTATTTGTGTAAAGTTTTGCGGAAGGAGATCCATTATCTCCGGTAATCAGCACATCCTGATCGTTATCATTGTCAATATCAGCAAAGTCAATGAAACTATATCTGACTCCATCAAATGGAATTCCTGTTACCTCAGTATAGTTTCCACTGCCATTATTGGTATAGAGTTTTGCAATTTTCTCATCAGAACTATTTTCACCGGTAATGAGTACATCCTGATCATTGTCATTATCAATATCGGCAAAAGCAATAGAGCCTGATCTAACTCCGTCAAATGGAGTTCCGGTTACCTCTGAAAAGTTTCCGTTACCATCATTGGTGTAAAGTTTAGCGATTCTTTGATCAGAACTATTTTCACCGGTAATGAGTACGTCCTGATCATTGTCATTATCGATATCGGCAAAAGCGATCGAGCTTGTCCTAAGTCCTTCAAAAGGAGTTCCTGTAACTTCTGTGAAGTTTCCATCTCCATCGTTCGTATAAAGTTTTGCGATTCGTTGATTGGAGTTATTTTCACCGGTAATAAGTACATCCTGATCGTTATCGTTATCGATATCAGCAAAAGCAATGGAACTTAAATAGACTCCATCGAAAGGAGTTCCGGCCACTTCTGTATAATTGCCATTTCCATCGTTGTTATAGAGTTTTGCAAAGCATAAATAATAGTAGTTCCAGCCGGTAATCAGCACATCCTGGTCATTGTCATTATCAATATCCGCAAAAGCCAAAGAGCTATTTGTAGCTCCATCAAAATTTGCAATATTTGCGGGGGCTGGAGGTAGAGGTGCAACTTGTTGAAATGCAATTTGCCCCCAGCTGGTAACCGTAAACAGACTGTATAACAGTCCTAAATATATAATTTTCATAATTTTCATTATTATTTTATAATCTTTTAAAGTTCAACTATTTCAACCCTGCGGTTTTTTGCTTTTCCTTCTTTGGTCGAATTGCTTGCGACTGGTGAGGTTGAACCGTCTCCGTAAGCTCTTAATTGATCGGCATTTACCCCAAACTTATTTTGCAGCTCGTTCTTCACAGAATTAGCACGATCTTGTGATAATTTTAAATTCGTATCAAAATCACCCACATTATCAGTATGACCAACAATTAAAAACTGCTTATTGGAATGTGCATTCAGGTATTCGGCTACGCTTTTTAAGGCATTAGCTGATTCTGGTTTTATTTCTGATTTTCCGGTATCAAAGTGTATATCATAAATGGCGATATGACCATTTGTTGTTATATCTTTTGAGATGTTTTTAGCTGTTACAAGACCTGTTTCTGCCGCTTCTACCTCTATAATGTCTTGTGTGATAATGGTTACATCTGAAAAATCACTGATAACTTCAACTATATATATATTCTTGCCATCTTTATTTGTTTTTGCAATAATTATGGCTTTATGGTTTCCAATTGGAGTGTATGCGAAACCAAATTTTTCTAATTTGAGATTTCCATAATAATCACCTTGAAAGCTGGAAGGACCTTCATCAAAGTCTTCTCCGGGTTTTCCTTCCAATAGAATCTTGTAACCGCTTGTTGTAAATGCTTTTTCGTAATTTTTCATTACATAAGCAGGGTTGTTGTCTGGTGCAACCGAATATTGTATTCTAATAATTTTGCCTTCCAATTTTATAGGATTGCCATAATTCGGTTCGGTTGTATTGTTATCAAAAACAGGTAAACTGTAGGTATCCCATTTAGTTACTTTATAATATTCTATTACAGAACCAGTAAATCTGGATACCAGAGGGTAGTCTTTACTACCTTTAATATCTGTTGTCCTCTGTGCAGAAAGACTTCCATTTATTAATGTGATGAACATTACTGACGCAATAATTAATTTTGCTTTCATTTTCGATTCTTATTATGTATTAATGAATATACTGTTTTAATAATATTGATATGTGGAAAATGCTATTAGTAAATGATTATTTAACCTCACCGATGTATTCAGGAGTATTCCCATTAACCCCATTTCTGCCATGACCTGAAATATCAATAATAGCATCAGAACCTATTTCCGTTGAGAAAAACAATGCAGATTCGGGTGTTATATAACCATCATAATTTTGTATTTCGGCTGGAGTTAACAAGCGTTGTAACCATGCCTGATGAGCAATAACTATACTTGCTTCAGAATAAATATCGCCAACACCACGAGAAGCTGCTACTTCCTGTCCGCCCCAATACAAATTACTTGTATTTCCGGAATCATCCATGGGTGCGAGTCCCGTTTTTTGACCAGCTAAGGTACCATCAACATATAATTCTAACACCTGTGTTGATGCGTTATACTGTAAACATATTGAATACCACTTTTCTTCTTGAAAAGTACTGTTATAAGTGATGGACTGCCATCCCCCTTTTCGAACCCATGCATATATTTGATCTGATTTGATTTGAATTGCGATATCCCCTTCTTTATCTTCCCAGGCTTTGCCCCTGAAAAAATGCCAGCCACCATTTGCTCCCGTTCCTGATGGCATTTTTACTTTTTCTATGATACACCAGTCAGAATTATTTGTAAAATTCTGGAATTGCCCGAAATTGATATAATCTTCATCGGAAGCATTCATATATACCGTATAAATAGAATCAATAATATCTGATTTATACATCCAGGTTGGGAAACCATTCTTAATAGTAAGTACTTGATATTCAGAACCTATAGGTAATTTTGTGAGCTGGGTTCCATTGTACACAAATAAGTCTCCTTTTGTAAGATCATCGGGGATGTCCCTAAGTACGTTTAAGGTGTCCAATACAGTATTTATACTATCCATAATATTAGGCGTGTTTGTTAAATCATTATAGGATTTATCCCAGAGATTAAAAACAGGGTCAGATTCAATACTTATAAAACTACTTAAATCCTGATCGCCTGTGTTGACCCCTGATAGATTTCCCAGGTTTAAAATATCATTTCCGGTAATGTTTGCTGCCTGGCTTGTACTAAAAAGGGGATCGGCTTCAGGAATTGTTCCGGTAATGCTTTCTGCTGTTTTAGCATGAATGGCATAAGGTACACTGAGTATTTGACTTGTCCCTGATATGGTGTAGTTTGTGCCACCTTCAGGATCAATTTCTGTTTTAATAAAAAAGGGCCCGTTGTTCCAGTCAATGTTTGAGATATTACCTGATATTATGGAGCCATCCCCGATTTCAACGGTAATAAGCCCGTTGGCATTGGTGGTTGGGGTTTGAACCTCTGCGTAAACACTGGTGCCATTTGCAGAACCTTGCAGAATATTTATTTGTATTCCAATTTGTACATTGTTTAGTAATGAACCACTACTGTTACGTATAACAGCCTGGTAGCTTATTTTTTCAGGACTCTGAGCCAGAATATCAGGAGTAACAAAGTTTAAAGTAACAAGAACGATGAATGTCACTTTCATTATTTTATAAAGTTTATTTGTTTTCATTTTTACTAAATTTTTTAGTTGTTCTAATGTTATTAATATCAGGATGGAAAGAATACCATTCCATTCTATCGTTTTACTATTTTAAATGTTTTTATCTCTTTTTGTTTGTCAAGAACTTTTAGAAAATAGATCCCAGGCATAAGATTCCCTAGTGAGATAGACGTCTCTTTTCCTGTTATTTTCTTGTTTACTAATAGTTTTCCGTTTGGATTAAAGAGCTTAAATGATAAATTTCCGGGATCAAAACTATCTACTTTCATTGTTAGCTTATCCATTGTTGGGTTTGGATAAACCATGCAATCAAGACTAATTCCTCCGGCATTTTCCACACCGGAAACAACGGAGATTTCATAAGGCTGTTGAACTCCTTGCAAGAGGGTGACATTATCTCCTGCAAGTGTGTAATAAAATACCTGTCCGATGGAGTAGCTCACAGAACCACTGCTTCCTGAAGCATTACCTCCTGTTGCCGGTAAAGCTTCTTGTGCCTGAGCTCCTGTAACAAATAGTCCCAGGGCCAACAAGGCACTTAGTTTTAACTTTTTCATGTTATTTGGTAATAAAATTTTAATGATAGCAAAGTTGAAAATGTAGCAACAAATCCATATGGGAAATGCAGACTAAATCCTTAACTTTTGCCGGTTATTAAATAGAAATTAAAAAATGAGCGATTGTTTAAACTCTTCTGGAAATTATGAGTTTAAGGGCTGTTGTCTCTGATCAGACAATGGCTGGGGCATTCTGTTGTTTTTCTGAAGTGCGAGTCATAATACCCTTCTTTATTCTTTTTTAAAGAATGAGTATTAATTGAATACAATAGAAGGTAAATGATTATTTCCTGTTGTGATGTTGATTCCAAAACGTTTGTTATTATATTCGTCTCAATATACGTCTCCATTTTATTTTTGGTTTCAAAATAGTCCGAATTGTTTTTGTAATGGATATTTTTATCATGTATAAAGTTCAGGTATTTTAAGATGTCTAGAAGATGCGTTAATTAGAAAGCAAAGCATACCACACACTGTTTTGATGATATTGTAAATTCTTTGAAGTCAGTCAGGTTTTTATATATTGGGTTCCGTTTTTTTTATAAGGTATTGTTGAGTATTTTTAGGAAATTTATTAAAGCAAGCTGAATTGGAACCTAAATTTTTAAATCTGAAAATTGCCGTTGATTTTGACGGGACTATTGTGGAACATAGGTATCCCGATATCGGGAAAGAAATAATGTTTGCGATTGAAACTCTGATACAACTGCAAAAAGTGGGATATCAGCTTATTCTATGGACTTACCGGAGTAGTAAGGAACTTGATGAAGCGGTTGAGTTCTGCAGGGGAAGGGGTCTGGAATTTTATGCAGTAAATAAAAATTATCCGGAAGAAGTATTTGATGAGTCCATCAGCCGGAAGGTGCTTGCAGATTATTATATTGATGACCGGAATCTGGGTGGTCTGCCAGAATGGGGTGTGATTTGGCAAATGCTGGATCCAGAA
>JAOZLR010000012.1 GCA_029934735.1 Bacteroidales bacterium | reverse complement strand
TTTTTAATTAGACTTTATCCAAAGCCTGCTTCAGATCATCAATAATATCATCCACATCTTCAATTCCAATGGAAAGTCTTACAAGGCCATCAGTAATGTCGGCTTCCAGTTTCTTTTCCTGTGATATTTTTGAATGAGTCATTGAAGCGGGGTGCTGAATTAAAGTTTCAATACCTCCCAACGAAACAGCAAGCAGAGCCATCTGGACATTATCCATAACCGTTTTCCCGGCTTTAAGTCCGCCTTTAACTTCAAAGCTGATCATTGCTCCGGGGCCACTCATCTGTATTTTAGCCAGTTCATACTGTGGATGAGATTTGAGGCCAGGGTATTTCACCCATTCGACTTTTGGATGCTGCTCAAGAAAGTCTGCAACTTTAATAGCGTTTTCCTGAGCCCTGTCAATTCTTATTGCAAGTGTTTTCAATCCTCTTCTTGTTAAAAATGCCTGATGCGGATCCATATTACATCCAACGTTCATCATTACACCTCTAAGCATGTTATAGTGCTCTTCCGTTTTTGTTACTACCATACCAGCAACTATATCGGCATGACCGTTAATAAATTTCGTCATTGAGTGCAAAACAATATCGGCACCAAGATCAAGAGGCTTTTGCAGATAAGGGCTGCAAAAAGTATTATCAACGCAGACAGGAATACCTTTTTCATGTGCTATTTTACTAATCGCTTTTATGTCGGATATTCCAATTGTCGGGTTAGCCGGTGTTTCAAGGTAGATAAGTTTTGTGTTCGGCCTGATTGCATTTATTACATTATTTATATCAGTTGCATCCACAAAAGAGGACTCAACATTGAATTTCGGATATAGAGTTTCCATAACCACACGCGTAGGACCGTAAACAGCATTATGACTGACGATATGTTCACCTGCTCCGAGGAATCCAAGATAAACGGTATTAACTGCAGCCATTCCCGAAGATGTAGCAATGCCACCAAATCCATTTTCCAGCTCTGCAACTGTTTTTTCAAGGTCTTCTATCGTTGGATTACCCAGCCTTGTATAAATGTAACCATCATCCTCACCCGAAAAACACCTTGCTCCATGATCGGCATTTTTAAATGAGAAAGTTGAAGTTTGATAGATAGGGGTAACTGCACTTCCAAGACTATCGTGGAAATCTCCACCGTGAATTAATTTTGAATTAAAACCTGATTTTTCTGTTTTCATAATATATATTGTTTAGTTTCTTACATTTAAAACTGCAAAAATATGCAGATAAATTAAATATAAAAACATATTGGTGTCTAAATTTGATATAAATATTAAAAAGTTGCAATTCTTTGCCGGAAATGTGGATTTTTAGGTGATCAGAAATTGAATTTTGAGGCTATAATTACATACAAGAAAAATAATTGAGTTTTCCAAGCTTTTTTTAACAACTATTTGTTAATAAAATCATTGATTTTTAGGACTTTTCATGCCTTTTGTTTCAATTAATTTGAGTATTTTTGTACATGAATTTAATTTAAACATAACAGATTGATTTTATGACTACTGAAGAAAAAAATTCAATTAACGCTGAAAATTACAGCGCTAATAATATTCAGGTACTCGAAGGGCTGGAAGCCGTTCGAAAAAGACCTGCTATGTACATTGGAGATTTAAGTACCAGAGGGCTTCATCATTTAGTTTATGAGGTTATTGATAATTCAATTGACGAATCCCTTGCAGGATATTGCGACCTCATCGAAGTATTTATCCATGAGGACAATTCCATAACTGTAACAGATAATGGAAGAGGAATTCCGACCGGAATACATGAAAAGGAAAACAGATCAGCTCTTGAGGTTGTTATGACTGTATTACATGCCGGGGGTAAATTCGACAAAGGATCCTACAAAGTATCAGGCGGATTACACGGTGTGGGTGTCTCCTGTGTAAATGCTCTGTCGAACAAGCTTGTTGCGACAATTTATCGCGAGGGAAAAATCTTTAAACAAGAATATCAAAAAGGAAAACCTCAGTACGATGTTGAAGTTGTTGGCGAATCACAAAAAACAGGAACTGAAGTCACATTCATCCCGGATGATACGATTTTTGCAGTGACTACTTATGACTATGATATTTTAGCTTCAAGGCTTCGCGAGCTTGCTTTTCTGAATAAGGGAATAACGCTTACTCTTACTGACGAACGTTATCCTGATGAGGATGGCAACTTTAAAAGTGACACCTTTTTCTCAGAAGAGGGATTAAAAGATTTTATCAGCTACCTTGATGCCACAAGAGAGAGCCTTATAAATGAAATTATAAATATGGAAGGTGAGAAAAACAACATCCCTGTTGAAATAGCGATGCAGTATAATACATCATTTTCCGAAAACCTTCACTCATACGTAAATAACATTAACACTCACGAAGGAGGAACACACCTTTCTGGTTTCAGAAGAGGGCTTACCAGAACTCTTAAATCGTATGCCGAAAAATCCGGTATGCTTTCAAAACTGAAGTTTGATATTAGTGGTGATGACTTCCGCGAAGGACTTACTGCCATAATCTCTGTAAAGGTTGCCGAACCTCAGTTTGAGGGCCAGACAAAAACAAAACTTGGAAACACCGAAGTTATGGGAGCCGTTGATCAGATGGTCAGTGAGCATCTCTCAAACTTTCTTGAAGAGCATCCGAAAGAGGCAAAAACAATTGTTAACAAAGTTATCCTTGCTGCTACTGCGCGACATGCTGCACGTAAAGCACGTGAACTGGTGCAACGTAAAAATGTTTTGACCGGAACCGGACTTCCAGGCAAACTGGCAGACTGTTCGGAAAAAGACCCCGCACTGTGCGAAATATACCTTGTCGAGGGTGATTCAGCGGGTGGAACAGCCAAGCAGGGACGCGACAGAAAATTCCAGGCTATTCTTCCACTCAGAGGTAAAATTCTTAATGTTGAAAAAGCTATGCAACACAAGATTTTTGAAAATGAGGAGATAAGAAATATGTTTACAGCTATGGGCATATCAATTGGAACAGAGGAGGATAGCAAAGCTCTTAACCTTGAAAAGCTGCGATATTATAAAATCATTATTATGACTGATGCTGATGTGGACGGAAGCCATATAACAACATTGCTTCTTACTTTCTTTTTCAGATATATGAAAGAGCTTATCGAAAACGGTCATGTTTATATTGCAACTCCCCCACTCTATCTTATTAAAAAAGGGAGTAAACAAAAATATTGCTGGAGTGAAGAGGAACGAAACGAGGTTGTTAGTGAATATTCGGCTAATGGCTTAGAAAAAAATGTTCATATTCAACGGTATAAAGGTCTGGGAGAGATGAATGCAGAGCAGCTATGGAACACAACAATGAACCCCGAAACAAGAATCCTGCGACTTGCAACTATTGAAAACGGAACAGAAGCTGACAGAGTTTTCTCAATGCTTATGGGTGACGAAGTTCCACCTCGCAGAGAATTCATCGAGAAAAATGCAAAATATGCAAATATTGATGTTTAGACAAACAAAAAATTGAATTTAAAAAACCTTCCGGCCTTAGAGTTGTGAAGGTTTTTTCTTTTCACTCTACTGTTGGAGCTTATCCGTGTCCCTGTCAATCATAAGCTTTTGAACTGGCAACGGTGCGGCGATACCTGCTGCTTTAAGTGCTTTATTTGCATTAATAGCAACACCACTTTTTGTTGTTAAACTCACATTAAATTCAACCCAGCAATAAATAGTAAAATCAAGAGTTGAGCTTTCATATCCATTGAAAAGTATCATTGGTGCCGGACTGTCAAGGGTATTTGGATGCTTACGAGCTACTTCTGCTAATATTTCAATTACTTTCTCAGGGTCAGCATCAAAGGGAGTTTTAATAGAGATAGACAATCTGCGTTTCTGATTTTCAAGGGTCCAATTGATAACTTTATTGGTAATCAGTGCTCCATTGGGAACAATGACCTCCGACCCATCCCAGGTAAGGACTTTGCTCGCCCTAACGCCAATTTCTGTAACAGTTCCCATATACTGATCAACTTCGATTACATCGCCAACGTGAATTGGGCGCTCCAGAGTTAATATAAGGCCCGCAATAAAATTCAATACTACGCTTTGTAATCCAAAGCCAATACCAACACCAAGAGCACCAGCCATAAATCCAAATTTATTTAAACTTACTCCTAAAGCGCTTAAAGCAAGATAAATGCCAAATGCCACAATTGTGTAACGAATCAACATTGACATAGTATCTGCTGTACCACGTGGCAAACTTGATTTACTGACCCATTCATCCTTAAATATATTCTTTACAAATCTTACGATAATGTGAGTAACAAAAACAATCAGGAAAAATGAAATAATCATACCAACAGATATTTTAACAGAAGCAATATCAAACGTGGTGTCCATTAAGCTGTCAATCCAATTCTGAAATAATTTTAATAGCCTGAAAAAAATAAGTGCAGCCGTGAACCATAGTATGAAACCTCCCCAATTAATCAATGGCCTTATACGATTGTCGATAAGCTTTTTAAGTTGATCAAACAAAGGTATAGATTCGGCTCTTTTACCTTTTATCAATAAGATCATCATACTGTTCAGGATGATTACAATGGTAACTACAATAACGCTGAAAGTCAGTGTTCTGATTGTAGAGCTTATAAGAAAATCAGCCAACTTAACACTTCCAATTATATTGGCTATAAACGCAATGATCATCAACAAGCCAAAAACCCTGATTAATATCTTGAAAAGGATTTCTCCCCTGGGTTTTAACAAAAATTCATTTTTCAATTTAAGTGCTATAAATAATAAGACCAAAGTTGCTACACTTTGAATGATAATGATAACCCGGTTGACAAGAGACTGATATGGAAGAAAATCCTGAATTACACTTAATATGAACAGGATTAGTAAAAACAAAAGTGGTATTTTGATTTTTTTAGTTAGTAGTCCGGGCAACAGCACAAGTGATGAAATCATCATCAATATAATAAAAGACTCCCCAAGTACCAGCGGACGATTCGAATAAAAGAACAGGCTGATAATCACACTGATCAATAATGAAGAGAAGAAAGGATGATGTAAAATGAACCCGGCCTGGGTTTCCCGTCTGCTATCTGTACTGAGTCGTTTTGTTGGCCAAATCCTGTTAATTAAAATAAAACTGGTAACCAAAAGTATGATAAATATAAGCTGCGATATTACAATGACTTTTTTTGATCTCAGATATGTCTTTAATATATTGAAGTTTTCATTGAATTCTGATTTAAAATGGGATTTTACATTCTGCAAGTGTTTTGTACTGTCTGAAGCAGACCAAATCGGATTGGAATCAATAATCAGATAACTTGACTGGTACACTTGCTGTTCTTCTTCCAAAATCCGAATCATATCGTCAATAAACACAATCAACTTAGCCTGTTTACTTTGCATAAGGAGTAGTGTGTCAGTCCTTTCAAGGACAAAAGCAATTTTCAGGTTAAGGATTGCAATAACAGTATCGGAACTCTGCCTTAATTCTTCTGGAGAATCTTCTATATTCAAAATCTCAGATATTTCTTCCCACATTTCATATTCTGTGTCTAATTCATCTTTTATCAAACCAATTTCTTTTATCCGATCTTTCAGAGCAGATTGAGTTCCTTCAAATTTAGTTTGATAATTTTTCCAGGCCCTGATAAGGCTTTCCAATTGCTCGTATGTCATGGATGTTAGCCCCGTTATTATTTCCACCTTGCTGATCTCTAGTACAATTGAATACTCACGAATGATTAAATCGATATTACCAATTTCTTCATCAGGCTCAATGATATCAGAAATTTCAACAATGCGATTAGCTATATCAGCAAATTCAGAATTAATCTCGCTCAATGCAAATGGAAGAGATTCAATAGCTAATGAATCTTCTTCAACAGGAATTTCCTGAGCTTTTATAATCCCTATCGAAAGTATAAAAGTCAGAAAAACAGCAAACCTTATCTTGTACGAAATAATTATTATGTTTGATTTCATATATCTAAAATATCTTAACCACTACAGGCATTTTTAGTTATTTTTCCTTCCTCATATTCATCCATTTGAATTGTCATTATAACCCCAATATCAGCAAAATCAGGCATCTATTTAACTCTCACAATGAATACAGGTGTATTTTTAAAATATGCTATTTTTGTCCAAAGATAATGCATTATACAACCTAAACCACAAAGTTAAAATATGGGTTTACTAATGCAGATAACTATTTCCAAAATAAGAGCAAACGATTATTAATATTTTCTTGCTGAAACGACTTAACAACATTTAACACCATTATTCAGTTCTCTTTAATATAAATAGAGTAGTTTTGTATCTTCTGGTAAATAAGATATATGTACAATAAGATAATTATCGTTATGAAGTCAAAACTTTTCAGAATCATTGCAGTTCCCATTTTAATCGTATCAATAACCCTAATTGTCTTTGCATCAAGAACCGGAGACCAGGAAGATTCCGACAGCATGAGAAGAATGCTGGTGCTTAAAGTAATAACCTTTGCCATTAAAACCGGCCATTACGATCCAGGCAAAATTGATGACGAATTTTCAAAAAAAGCCTATAAGCTCTTCATTGACAGGATCGATTACAGCAAGCGTTTTCTTTTGCAGGAAGATATTGACAAACTGTCAGAATATGAAACAAAACTTGACGATGCAATGCTGGAAGACAATTTTGACTTCCTTGATCTTTCGATACAAATACTGAATAAAAGGACAACAGAAACTGAAGATTATTATAAAAAAAGTCTAAACAAACCCTTTGACTATACTTTATCTGAAAAAGTTGAGGTTGATGCCGAAAAAAGGAATTATGCTACCTCCAAAGGTGAATTAAAGGAGATATGGAGAAAATCGCTGAAGTATGAAACTATGACAAGGGTGAAAGAAATGCTGGAGGATCAGAAAAAAGCTGCCGAAAAAAGCGATACTGTCACGATTAAAAGTTTTGATGAAATCGAAACAGAAGCAAGAGAAAAGATTCTAAAGCGTTATGACGACTGGTTTCATCGTATGTCAAAATTTAATGATGATGACCGTCTGAATATTTATGTAAACTCACTCGTAAACGTCTTCGATCCTCATACACAATATTTTCCACCAAAGGAAAAAGAAAATTTTGATATTCGGTTTTCTGGAGAACTTGAAGGTATTGGTGCTCAGCTTACTCAAAAAAATTCTTATATCGAAGTCATTAGAGTTATTCCTGGAAGTCCGACATGGAAACAAGGTGAGATTGAGGTTGGCGATTTCATCGTAAAGGTAGCTCAGGATGGTGAAGAGCCTGTTGATGTTGTTGACATGCGCCTTGATGATGCTGTTCAGCTAATTCGTGGGCCAAAGGGTACTAAAGTAACACTCACGATAAAAAAACTTGATGGAACTATTAAAGATATTGAAATTATTCGTGATGTTGTTATCCTGGAAGAGACTTATGCTAAATCGGCATTACTAAAATCAAAAACCGGCGAAACATACGGATATCTCAGACTGCCTTCATTCTATGTAAATTTTAACAAAGCAGATGGCAAAAATTGTTATGATGATGTAAAGACAGAACTTGAAAAGCTTAAAACAGAGAATGTAGATGGAATCATCTTTGACTTGCGGGGAAATGGAGGTGGCTCTTTACAAGATGTTGTGAAAATTGCAGGATTATTTATTAAAGACGGCCCGGTGGTTCAGGCTAAGGACAGACAAGGTGAAATAAGGATATTAAAGGATGAAGACCCTACTGTTCAATACGATGGTCCATTGGTCGTAATGATAAATGCTGTCAGTGCTTCGGCATCAGAAATTTTTGCTGCTGCAATGCAAGATTACAACAGAGCAATTATTGTTGGAGGAAACCACTCTTTCGGAAAAGGAACAGTTCAAAATTTCGCAGAGCTTGACAGAATGGTTCCACGCAAACCGGATGATATGAAATCTCTCGGAGCACTAAAAATGACCATTCAGAAATTTTACAGGATAAACGGAGGCTCCACCCAATTGAAAGGAGTAACACCTGATATTATTTTTCCTGATTATTACAACTACATTGACTTTGGTGAAAAAGATATGGATTATCCAATGCCATGGGACGAAATTCCTGCAGTGGAGAACAATAACTGGACACCTTTATTTAATGTAAAAGAGGTTGAGGAAAATGCTAAAAATGAGATTAAAAAGGATACTCTGTTAACTCTTGTTCACGAAAATGGCAAAAGGCTGAAAGAGATTAGAGACAATACTGATCTAACTCTTAATTACGAAAAGTACAATGAGCTGGTCACAAAGAGAGAAGAATCGGGTAAAAGATTTAAGAGAATAGGAAAAGACACTCTCGGTCTTACTATTCAGGTATTGCATGCTGACCTCCCAAAAATAGAAGCAGACACCTCGGCAAAGGCAAGGTCGGATGCTTGGATATCAGACCTGAAGAAAGATATCTATCTCTATAAAACCACAAGTATTATGGATGAGATAAAAGGAAAGGAGGAAAAGCCTTGACTAAGATACTAATTCTGAGAAAATATAGCACTCTCCCCACAAAATTAACTTGACCCTTTGAAACAGGTCAATCTATCTTTTGCCTAAAAAGCTTTTTCTTTTCCGTTTCTATCCAGCCTTTATAAATAAAATAGACATATCCGTCGCGGACTTTTATTTTTTCGATATAGGGAAAAGGAATCCTTGCTGCAAAAGAAATTTCACCAGTTAAAATGTTAATTTCGCGAAGCTCCCTCAAGCCATTACTCTTAAGGAAGAGCGTATAAATTTTTTGTTTTTGTTCATCGATGATAACACTCTTATCCCATTTAACCGGCTTCGCCCATGCAGAAACAAATGTCCGCAATGGATCATATTTCTTTGTTAAGTGATATTTTATGGGAGTTGTAAAAATTAATGAATCAGACAGATTATAAAATTCCATAACGGAATCAGGATGATTAATAATGCAGATGGTATCTCCTAACCTTTCGATGGGAGCATAAATCGGAGACAGATATGCCAACTTATTAAAGCGATTTTGAACTTCAATATTTCTGTATCCACGCCAAATTTCATTAGCGTTAACTCCATAGATTCCACTAATATTAATAAGATCCATTTCACCAGACATTCCATTGCGAGATAAAAATGCCATTTTATCACTATCAGTAACAGTTCTGAATAGTTTCCAGTTCTTCGTAGTTGTATCAGCTGAATAATAGAATGATATAAGTTTTTGAAATCCATACTTCTGGAAATACAAATGGTTACCAGCTCTGAACTTACAATCTCCCATAACATCTTTAAAATCTTCAATGTCAACTCCAGGCAGTAATTTTATAATGCTATCTTCAAAAAAAATCTGAAAAGACCTTGTTTTTGTAAATATATGCACATTCCCGAGGCAATCACGGAAAAACTGCAAAGGTTTTCCGGGCAATAATGGCAGTTTTGCAATCTCATCACCTTCATAGGTTTTAAAAAGCAGTTCGGCTCTTGACAGATAATATTTAAAAATAAGTAACAGAACTCCATTATCAAACAACTCGTAATCAAGAACCGAATACTTATTATCCCTGTAGAGTGTATCTATTCTCTCAGTAGTAACAGTAACACCTCCCAGTTCCGTAGCTTTGGATGATAATTGAACATTCACATCACCAATGGGAGGCGCTTCCAGATTCACTTTCAATAAAGAATAACCAATGTGGGTAAAAACGAGCGAGGTTGGGAAATTGGTTAATGATATTGTGAAGTTTCCTGATTCATCGGTTATTGTTCCAAAATGATTATTTGACGATTTAATATTAACATTCGTTAGAGGCTCTCCTGTTTTGGAATCAATAACTGAGCCTGTAACCCTGAATTTAGTACCTTGCCCGAAAATGAATAACGGACTCAAAAAAACAAATAATATTAATATCGGTTTTCTCACATTCAATCAGGTTTCTATCAAAGTGGATCATTTTGAAATAATCAATTTCTGTACAGTAGATGTCACATCACCACTTTCATCAGTGACTGTTACTTTGTAAAGATACATCCCATTATCAAGATTTCCACCGGAAGCATCCGTCCCATCCCAAACAAAATAGGATATTGTTGTCCCTGTAGTGACAACCGAAGTTGACCAGCCTAACACCCTTCGGCCTGAGAGATTAAAAATCTCAAGACTAATTTCAAGCTCATCTCCGGGATGCGAATGATCCAGGGTAAAAGTCGTCTCAATACTAAAAGGATTAGGCATATTCATCACCTTCGACAATGAAAGTGGTGCATTACTGCTAATAACAAAATCTATTGAAGCAACTGAAGAATTATTATATGTATCCCAGGCTTTTAAGGTTAAAGTATGGCGTCCGTCAGGAAGATTGAAAAAAGGATATGTAATCGAACCTTTCTGATAACTATCAACTTCGGGAGCAAAGGAATTATTCAGAATGATTGAGTTATATGTGTCTCCATCAATTTCAGCAACAATATCATGTCCAATCCCATTCTGAGATATATTAATCCCATGTTTATCGTACAGGTCGGCCATTAGCACAGGACTGTCGTTAGTTTGGTCACCCGACATAAAACCATTATCGTTCAGATACAATTTGATTTCAGGTCCTTCATTGTCTGCATTTGCATTTTGATTAAGACCGCCAACAACGATATCATTAAAATATCCTGTGGCATCACTATCGTCCGAGTAGGCATAATAACTAATCTTACCATTTCCAAAGTTGTACGCAATATCTTTTGGAACAATAAAAGTAAAAGAAAACTCACCGTCTGTTACCGTGCTGTTTCCCTCAAAAATAGATTTATCCTGACAATAAAAATTAACAGGAAAACTATTAGAATCATTTCCACGGGTTTTGTATGTTGTTATTTTATCAAAAACAGTTGGGATGATGTTACCATTAAAGCTGCTGTTTTTCTCACCTGAGTTATCAACAATCATCCCCTTAACAGTTATCTCAGTCAATGCTGATAATGTATCCAGAGATTCACCATTAGCAATATTCTGTCCATTAATCTCGGTAGTTACAATTTCATATCTAGGATATGCCATTCTCATAGCAGGGTCACCAAGCAAAACAAAGTTTTTTGTTGTTGTCTGTCCGGGTGGTTTCGACAAACGGATAAGATCGCCAAATGTGTGAAATTCCCCGTCAACCTTTTCAAATGCATTATTATAAAAACGTTTGTTTAAAGAATAGTTCGCAAGTGAATAGGCAAGCCTTGTAGTTGTAAACAATGCTATACCTCCTCCCTCTGGAGTAAGAAGGACAATCTCGCCTGCAGAAACCAGGTAGGGGTCATCAAATCTTGAAAACTCGCAAGTGGCAGTTACAAAAACAGGAAGCATATCATAATTTGTCCAGCTAACAATATCTGAAATACCAAGAATGCCCTCATGTGCCCACCCCAGTTCTCCACCATGGCCTACATAATTCATTATCAACACACCATCTTCAATTTGTTTTTCAATAGCAGCATTCACTTCCGGATATTTTTCCCCACTTGGTGTGCTTTCCTGTGTATAGGCATCAAGATATATTTTATACTGATTATAAAGCGGGTTTGAATTGGTTACTATTGCAGAAAGACTGTCAGCCTGTTGCTGGTGCATGTTGTTGTCCTGATCATCGGCAATAAAGCAAATTCTGTTACGCCAGGCACCAAAAGGAGGTAAAGCCGTTTTATAATAATGTTCTATTTTATCAACTATTGTTGAAGCATCATCAGGATTTGTGATTGGAAACCTGCCTATTCCGATATCAAGAACACCAGACCCGTCATTGCCTTCATTATCATCAAGAAAGCCGAAATAATCATCCATCACATAACTTGCAGCGGCATTCCAGGATTGATTGGTCTGAAAGGTTGGAACATAGTTAGTATTATTCTCAATCCTGTCTTTTGGATCAAAAGAACCATCCCCCATTAGTAAAAGGAATTTAGGCTCAGCACCATCTGACCTGTCATATAACATCTTAATAAAATCACGAATTGATGTGGGATCAGCCACCCCGGAAGAAAATTCATTAAAAACCTGATCTGTGGTAACAATAATAGTAGTTAAACCATCCCTCTCCTCGTGCAATTGAGCCACTCTGTGCGAAGCATCTGTAAACAAAGGATGTGCAACAATTATCATATCTGCTCCGGAAATACTATGCAAGTCCTGATTTTCAACTGTACCAATAAATTCAGGACTCAATAATAAAGAGTTGTCGAAAGTAATAAATTCACGCAGTGAATCGGTGTGCAACCTAAAATGTATCTCCTGATCATTAATATCGAACTGAATATTTTTTGGGTTATGGATATTTGTCACTTCCCATACCTGAGTATTTCCATTTGCTCCTGATAAAATAAAATCGGAAACAGCGCCCTCAGCTAATGAATTCAGATCGCGGAAATATAGTTGTGAATCACTGATAATCAGTTTACATCTTGCATTAATACGAATATTATCAAGCCAAACCATCGAAGATATTGAAGATGGAGAATATTTGTATTTAAGTTTTATTAGCTCACTGGCAGATTGATAAGAAAACGTTCTTTTCTTTGTCTTGGCATACAATACAGATCCCAGTGTAACAGAGGTCATTGTGACCTTATCTACCTGCTCACCATTCGCTGTTACGTCAATAGTATCGTTGGCAAAAGTGCGATTCGCAAAACCTGTTTTAATAGTAATTAATAAAGATGTATCAATATTAGGAATAATAAAATCATATTCATACTCCAAAATCTCTCCAAATTCATCGCTATACCAGAACTTCCCTGATTTAATAAGGTTTATTCTTTCTTCCTGGTATGCTATGTAATAATTATAAGTAGAAACTACTCCTGATGGATTATCAACTGTTTGAGGTTGCTGCATTATCCTGCTGCCAGCTCCTTGAGAATAAGACAAGTAATAGAATGAAAAATCGCTATAAAGATTAATATTGTAATCGAAAAACCCAAGTATATCTTGCCACTTATCAGGTCCTTGTCCAAAAAACAAAATATAATCTTCTTCATTAAAAACATCATCATTTTCACCACTGACAAAAATAGAGTTCTCAATAAGGTCATCTGGCCTGAAAGTGGAATTTTTCTCCGGAAGCATGCCTCCGCCATTTCCATAAATACGGATATCTTTGGGGTTTATCGACTCAGGATTTATTCCATAAGAAACAAGATCATCATAAGTAATTTTATACACTCCTGCCTTATCAACCTTTATCTTATACCACTCTCCGGAAGAGAGAATCGAATGTTCAGCATATGACCTGTTTGAGAGGCCTTCTGTATTTTGTGATTTTTGAACAGAGCTAACTTTCAAACTAAATTCGGTCAACTTTTCATAAACTCCAGTCTCTATATTAAATCTTAGAGGGGTAAACGATACGAGACCCAGCGGCTTTTTCTTTTCAAAACCAACTTCCGCACCAATAATTATGTTCTGATTAGTAAAGCCGGAAGTCTGTAAAAATAATGTTTCCTCTGGAGAACAAGGCTCAAAGGTCTGACTAACAAATTCAGCTTCAAGCTCCACATTAGAACTCTCCAAATGAAATGATTGAAAATATGTGGGTAATCCTGTTGACAAGTCAACCTGTGCATTATCAAAATACAGATATTCAATAGCCTGATCATCCGAGATATTTTCCTTCACCACACCTTTCCAGTTAATATCGCTATGAGAAACAATCTCCTGACCAAACAAAGAAATCGGAATTATAAAAATTAATATACAATTAAGTAAAACTCTCATCAATAAAAATATTTTCATTTTAAGATTACCCAAACAAGCACAAAAATACTAAAAATATATTAGCCTGATATATCCAGGCTAATATTATAAGACGTTCATTATTCTTAAATAGTTGCGTTTTACAGTTTATTTCAAAATAACCAGCTTGTTATTATCATGAGAAACTGTCCCGTCAGAATTTTGCACAATTACACGGTAAACATAAATCCCCTGATTCAATTTTTCGCCACCATCATCACAACCATCCCATTTAAAGGATTTATACTTATAACCTCCTGAATTGTAAATATCAGAAATTGTTTTAACCAGTTGGCCCGAAATCGAAAAAATTTCAATTTTAACTTCAATAGGTTCCTGTGACTGATTATGCTCAAATGAAAAAACTGTCTCGGTTTTAAACGGGTTTGGATAATTCATAAGATAATTCAGGGCCATTTCAGATGATTCGGCCACAACAAATTCGGTATATGCTTCGGATGAGTTATTATATACATCCCAGACTCTTAACGTAAGTGAGTGCCATCCATTACTAAGATTGAAAAATGGATATTCTACTGCACCATATTTATAATCATTAAGTGAAGCTTCATAATAGTCATTCAATATAAAATTTGATTCATTGTCAATTGTTGCAACAATATCGTGCCCGATACCGCTTCCCACAGTGTTTATTCCACTTTCATCAAAAATATCAGCCAGTAAAATTGGATTTTGGTCGGTTAAACCTCCAAACACAAAACTCTCATCATTCATATATAGCTTAATCACCGGCCCAACATCATCAGCAGCAGCAAAAGCATTATAACCCCCAACTACTACATCCAGAAAATATCCGGCTGCATCTGTATCTTCATTTTTTGCATAATAACTAAACTTTCCAAATCCGAACTGATATGCAATATCCTTTGGAACAATAAAAGAGAAAGACCACTCACCATTTTCAACACTTGCCTTACCTTTATACAGAGGATTCTTTTGTATATAAAAGGTTGTAGGGAAGCTATTGTAATCATTCCCGAGTGTAGTATAAGGAAATGGCTTATCAAAAATGGTCGGGTAAAGTGTGCCGTTAAAACCAGTTAGTGTATTCCCGTTATTATCCTGCAACTCACCGCTTATGGTTACATTGCTTAGAGCTTTTAGAGTATCAATTGGTTCGGATATGCTAACATCATTGACAGCCAGAGTAACAACTTTTTCCTCGGGAAATGCAAAGTTAATAGCCGGGTCACCCAATAAAATAAATTTTCTACCATTTGCAGAAGAACCTGCTTCATTCTTCGCCAGACGTATCACATCTCCCATTCTTCTGTATTCACCATCCGATTTTGTCAGGGCAAATTTAAAAAAGCTTCTGTTTAATGCAGCATTTCCTGAGGCATAAGTAGGACGGGTTGTTGTAAATAAAGAGATAGCACCACCGTTAGGGTTAAGAAATACATTTTCACCTGCTGAAACTCTCGCGGGATCATCAAAGCGGCTGAATTCACAAGTAGCGGTAACAAATACTGCGAGTTTATCCCAGTTACGCCAACTCAGAATATCCTTATTATCAAGAACTCCTTCATGAGCCCATCCAAGTTCACCTCCATGCCCCACATAGTTCATAATGAATGTACCTTTCTCCATTCTGGCATTTATGTCACGGTTAACATCGGGATATTTTTGTCCTCCGGGAGTTGACACCTGCTTGTAAGCGTCAAAATATATCTTATCAACATTAATAGTTTTATCAAGGGTATCAATCATTATGGCAAGTTTCTCAGAATCGTTAAGATGTAAATTATTATCCTGATCATCGGCAACAAGACAAACAACATTCCGCCAATCACCCATTACCTTGTCGGTATTTGTTGTGTAACTAACTACTTTATCAACAGCATTTTCCGCCTGGCTAACATTATCAACAACAAATCTACCAATACAAAGGTCAACCATATCATCATTTGGAACATAATCAAGAAATCCGAAGAAATCATCTGAAGCAACAGAGCTCACATAATTGATAGAGTTGGGCGACTCCCATGTTGGAACAAAATTAGTATTGTTCTCTTCCCTGTCTTTATAATCAAATGAAGCATCACCAAACATTAAAAGATAATTAATACTATTACCTGACAAAGGCCTGTCGTACAACATTTTCATAAAATCTCTTATCGCTGTAATATCTTGCCTTCCTGCCGAAAACTCATTATAAATAGTTTGTGGTGTAACAACAAAAGTTGAAATATCGTCATGTGTCCTGTGAAAGTCAGCGAGACGTTTTGCTTCTTCAAGAAATGCAGGGTACACAATTATAATCAGTTCATTATCATCCATACCATGCAAGTCCTGGTTAGAGACTTTTTCGATAAATCCGGGAGAATTAAAAGATGCTCCATCCCAGGCAATAAACCCCTTAGCATCATTTGCATCTATTCTGAATTTCATTTTGCTTCCCGTAAGAGAGGTTTTCATTCTGCTTACATTAATAGGATCAGAGACATTCCACACCAGAACTTCAGAACTTGCATTGCTAATAGTATATTCCGACACAACATCAATTCCAACAGAGTTTAAATTACGAAAAGAAGTCTGCCCGCCTGTAAAATTAAGTTTCCTGACAACATTAATTGTAAAATAGTTGAGCCATCCTACTGATGTAGCCTGAGGTTTGCTGTAAACGACTTTGATTTCCAAATCAGGTCCGGGCATATCAAAATAAACATGGTTAGAAGCAGTTTTTGCATAATCAGATTGCTGATTTGACATGTCCGGGATATGTGCAACATTGAGACTCAGAACCTGACTATTATTTACATAAAACTTAAATGAGCTTGTTACAGGAGACCTCGCAGCAACATCAGCTTTAAAATACGCAACCGAATTGGGGTCGAAATCAGGGAAGCTATACTCCAATACCATATCATTATATAAGTCAAAAGTTTCGCCATACCAGAGTCGTCCCGAATTAATCAGGTTAGTTTCATCAACTTCATGATGCACTGCATCAGTATATGTTGAAACAAAATCAGTTGGATCCTCCGAAGGCCACAACTGTTCATCTATTCGCTTACCCTCTCCAAGATCAACAGTTAGAAAATAATATGAATACTCGGAGTATAAATTCATCTGTTGCCGGTAAGACTGATCCAGCTCCTTGTAGATCCAGGCATTTGGCCCCTGTCCATAAAAAAGCACATAGTCGCCACTATTCAACACATTATCATCCTCACCTTCAACAAAAATTGAAAGTTCCTGCAAGTCATCGTATCTGAACTTTGTAGGGTCTTCAGGAAGCATGCCGGCATTTATTCCATAAATTCTTATATTTTTTGGATTTACCGAGCCTACATTAATCCCATAACTTTGCAAATCCGTATAAGATAATTTGTAAATCCCATCATTATTTACGGCAATTTTATACCAATCACCTGACGCCAGTACAGAGTGCTCAACATACGAAACCGTATCTCCGAAACTATTTTTTGTGGAAGAATTATCAGATTCAATATGAATTTTAAATGAAACAAGTCTTTCGTATTGCCCTGTCAGATCATTTTTTCTTAGGGGAATAAATGAAATAGTTGCAAAAGGTTTCTTTCTGTCAAAAGAGATATGACTGTTGACCAATACATGATCATCAAGAATATCCAATCCCTGTATATTATCAGTTTCATTTTCAGGAACTGTTTCAAAAATACGATCAATAATCGTAACATTAAAACTCCCCGAAGAATTAACAGAAATCCTCTCGAAGTATTCAGGGAGAAAATTGTTTGCTCTTTCGTGCCCGGCCCCTTCAAATGTCAGGACAGGTATATACTCATTATAAGCAATCTCAATTTTTTCCACACCATTCCATTTTATTGTCCTTTGATACTCTGAATTTTCAGAAAGCAGATGTAATGGTACAGAAAGCGTAAACAAGAATAAAATTACAAAAACAATATGCCTCATAATAACTAATTTTAATTTTTTAATGAATTTTCGGGTAGCTAAAAGTAGAATAATTTTGTATAGGCAAGTACTTCTAATTAATAAAACTTTTTATAAAATTGTTAAATTCAGCTATATTGAAACTAAAATTGAATAACTAACGTTACAATACATTATATATTGTATAAAGTTTCCTGTTGATAGAAAAAAAAGCATATTTTTACTGACCGAATTTTATACAAAAATTAGAGGATAATTGAGATTATATTGCAACATATTAGGAACAATTCTAATGTCGCAGGTTTTGACTGTGCTTAGTGTGCAGGCTCAGGATCCTGAATTTTCGCAATTTTATGCCAACCCATTATATCTTAATCCGGCACTAGCCGGAACAGGCGAATGCTCACGAATAATTTTCAATTACAGAAACCAATGGCCTTCAATTCCGGGGAACTTTGTGACATATAATGCTTCTGCTGATTTTTCAATGGAATCTATTTCAAGCGGATTAGGGATTCTTGTAAACTCAGACAATGCCGGAAACGGAACTTTTGTAACAAACAGGGCAAGCCTGATTTATTCATATCATCTGACTGTCAGTCGTGAAGTACAGCTAAATGCAGGTGCTGAAGCAACATTTCATTATCAGAAATTCAACTTTGATAAGCTAATATTTCAGGATATGATAAACACCGGGCAAACAGGTGAAGTACCTCCGGACAATAGTACAGTTATGGTACCTGACTTCTCGTTTGGATTATTACTCGGCATAAAAGAGCTCTTTTTTATTGGTATTTCTGCAGATCACCTGTCGGAACCAAATCTTAACTATTACAATCAAACTGACAATAGCAAACTTTACAGAAAATATACCGTACATGCAGGTGCAAGGATATTATCAGGAAATGGTTATGATATTAATAGCAAGGATTTTGTATTTTTGCCGCAATTAATATTTCAGATGCAGGGAAATATGCATCAAATGAATATAGGTTTAAATGTTGAAAAGTACCCTCTTGTTGTAGGGGCGTGGTTCAGACACAATTTTGAAAATGCCGACGGCGCAATTTTTATGGTTGGATTGAAACAAAAAAGATTCAGATTTGGGTACTCATATGACCTCTCAATGTCACATTTGAAAGGAACTTCAGGCGGGGCACATGAAGTATCACTGGCAATGTTAATAAATTGTAATAAAAAAAGAAATAGACCCGGGGCAATAAAATGTCCGGAATTTTAGTTATTTTTGCATCAAATTTTTAAAAACTATGAGATATCTAAGTTTCTTATCAGCTTTTATTGTTTTAGGAGCAATGGTTTTAATCACTTCTTGTTCCAAAGAAAAATCAGCTACAACAGGCTGGGATTACAATGATCCGAAGAATGGCGGATTTGAAGTTGCTGAGTATCAGGGGCAAATGACAGGGCCCGGACTTGTCATGATCGAAGGTGGGAGTTTTACAATGGGAGCTAATTACGACGACCCTATGTATGAACATAATAGTCCGCCAAGAAAGGTAACCGTTAGGTCATTCTATATGGATGAAACAGAAGTTGCCAATGTTGACTATCTGGAATATCTATTCTGGATCAACAGAGTTTTTGGATCAGATTATCCTGAGGTTTACCGTAAAGCTCTTCCCGACACACTTGTGTGGAGAGACAGGCTGGCTTTCAACGAGCCAATGGTTCAGCTCTATTTGCGTCACCCGGCTTACCACTTCTATCCGGTGGTTGGCATTAAGTGGGTTCAGGCAAATGACTACTGTGCCTGGAGAACAGACAGGGTTAATGAAATGCTCCTTGTTGAACGTGGAATTCTTGACCCCGATCCAGATCAGTTAAATGAAAATAACTTTAACACAGAAGCATATCTCGCAGGACAATATGAGGGCCTTGTTAATAAAAATCTTCAGGACCTGAATCCAAATAGTACCGGAGAAAGAAGTGTACGTATGGAAGACGGCATTATGCTTCCCAACTACAGGCTACCAACTGAGGCCGAGTGGGAATATGCTGCGCTTGCACTCGTTGGTAATAATGTCTATGAGCGTGTGGTTGACAGAAGAATATATCCCTGGAACGGGTATGTAACACGTACAAATGAAAAACATTATTACGGAAGTTTTGTTGCCAATTTCAAAAGAGGCAAAGGTGATTACGCTGGCATTGCAGGGTCTCTAAATGATGGTGCTATTATTCCTGCTCCAGTCGGTTCGTTCTGGCCCAATGATTTTGGACTTTTCAACATGGCAGGCAATGTTAGTGAATGGGTGAGTGATGTTTACAGGCCACTATCTTATGAAGATATGTCTGACCTTGACCCTTACAGAGGAAATATTTTCAAAAGGAAAGTCAGAGACTCCGAAGGATTGATAGCTGAAAAAGATGAATTTGGAAGATTAAAATATGAGCCTGTTCCTGCCGAAGACCTTATAGACAGGAAAAATTACAGAAAAGCCGATAACATAAATTATAAAGATGGTGACTATGAATCAACCATAAATAAGGATGATTGGCTTAAACAGGAGCAGGATTCACATTCAAGCACTATGTATGACTACACAGTTACCACAATGATAAACGATAAAGCAAGAGTTTACAAAGGTGGTTCATGGAAAGATTATGCATATTGGATGATGCCTTCAACAAGAAGATTTCTTGACGAAAACGGAGCTACCGATTATATTGGATTCCGGTGTGCTATGGATCGTATTGGTGACCCTGCCGGATATTAAAATATTATGTAAAATTATTACGACCCCATATCTTTTACAGATATGGGGTTTGTTTTTTTATTAAATTTGCCTTTATGAATATATCAATAGTTGACCTTTATTCGATTTATAAACAATACCCTAAAGTCACAACAGATTCTAGGGATATTCCACCAAACTCAATATTCTTTGCTCTCAAAGGAGATAACTTCGATGGTAATAAATATGCAGAAGATGCAATTAAAAATGGCGCTGCTTATGCTGTTATCGACGATAAAAAACATAAAACAAGTAAGAAATTTCTTTTAACAAGGGATGTTCTTTCGACCCTCCAGGAACTGGCCCATTATCATAGAAAGCAGTTAAATCTTACCTTAATCGGAATAACAGGCACAAATGGCAAAACAACAACAAAGGAGCTTATAGCAAGAGTCTTAGAATCCCAGTTCAATATTAAAGCTACAACAGGGAATTTTAATAACCATATAGGTGTTCCCTTAACTCTACTTTCGTTATCTGATGAGCAAGAATTTGCAGTTGTTGAAATGGGAGCCAACCATCCGGGAGAAATAGAGCTGCTATGCAATATTGCCCAACCTGATTACGGGATTATTACAAATATCGGCAAAGCACACCTTGAAGGGTTTGGTAGTTTTGAAGGGGTTATCAAGACTAAAGGCGAACTTTATAACTTCCTCATTAAAAACAATGGCAAAGTATTTATTAATACCGACAATGAGATACTTGCAGAGATTAG
>JAOZLR010000011.1:10878-21165 GCA_029934735.1 Bacteroidales bacterium | reverse complement strand
TTGCTTTCAACCTTTATCTTCCAGTTATGTGCCTGAACAATTACCTTCACGTAATTTAATCCCAGTCCGAAACCTTTTACATTGTGAATATTGCCGGTTGGTATCCTGAAGAATTTGTCAAATATTTTTTTCTGATATTTTTTGCTTATGCCTATCCCTTTATCTGAAATTTCCAGGAAAAGATGGTCTCCCCGGTTGTAGGTGCTTATTGTGATGTCCGGTTTGTCATCGCTGTATTTAAAGGCATTATCAAGGAGGCTGTAAATAATGTTTGTGATGTGGAGCTTGTCGCCCTGAATAATATAGTTTTCAGCTTTAAGATTGCAGCTTAACGCCCCTTTCTTTTTGTCCACCGTAAGTTTGAAAGCTTCTCCAACTTGTTTTATAACATTGTGGATGTCGAACTTCTCATCTTTTATTTTGAATTTGGTTTTTTCTAGTTGTGCCAGTTGTAGCACTTTCTCAACCTGATGTTCAAGTCTTTTGTTCTGTCCGGCGATGATATCTGCATAATTCTTTAATCGTTTAGGGTCAGTCACAATTTCAGGGTCAGAAAGCACTTCTGCCGAAATTCCAATCGTTGAAATGGGAGTTTTGAATTCGTGTGTCATATTATTGATAAAATCCTTTTGAATTTCCGAAAGCCTCTTTTGTTTCAGTATAATAAAAATGGCATATGCAAAAAAGATGATTGCTGTGAAAAGAACAAAGGAAGATATGAGCCATATATTCATATTATTGATAATATACAAAGCTTTTGACGGGAATAGAATGCCAAAATAGTAGGTGAACTCATCATATTTTTGAAAATGCTGCTTCTCCTTGATTGAGACTCCATTTTGCTTAATATAGCTTCCGTAAACCATCTCATTTGTTTCGCAGTCATAAATAGCATATTCGTAGTCGATGTTAATATTGCTATACTCAAATTCCGTTTTTAAGAAGTGATCAAGAATCTTTGCGTCAATAATATTATTGATATCAATGATAAAGTAATTTGAAGATATTTGTCTCACAGGATTTTCATTGGGAAGCTCCGAGCCATTATATTCAGCCATTTTTTGAGCAACATTATAGAGTGCAATCTCAACGGTCTTATTAAATTGCTCTTCTGCCAGATCATAGGATTTATTTACCCAATAAAGCTGAAAAAGTATTATTCCGATTATTGAAATGGATCCAAGTAAAACTGCTATACGTATCTGGTTGCTTTTCACTATGTTAAATCAAAAATCAAAAATTGTTTTCGTAAATCGTAAATCAAAATCTGTATCCCACTTGTATCAGATATCTAAGCCCATAGCCAAAACTAGTTGCTGATCCGCTGGGGCTGAATTCGCCATCGGAAATAAGAGTGCTTAATCCTGGGAATTTCCCAACCAAAATGTCATAAACTGCCTGCAGATATTCACTTTCTTTATCAACTGTTAAATCTCCATCCAGGGTGAACTTTCCAGTATATACAGAGAGTGACGGGCCCATAAAAACAAGATCGAACGTCCATCTTTTGCCAACGGCAAATTGGTATCCAAGCTCAACTCCGGCACTAATGATACTTAGTCGTCCTCCCAGGGTTGCTGTACCATGGGCTGTCTCACTATTAATTACAGTAATTTTATTTTCGAAATTGTAGTAATGATATGAGCCGTATGCTCCCCAATAGAGTCCGTCAGGTGCAAAGTTTTTATTCCGTTTTTTAAAATACCATCTGTAATCACCTGATACAGTAAATCCAAATTTCTTGTTTTCAGCACTGATGTTGAGACTGTCGTATATCCCTGTTGTCGGCATAACGAAATAGCCTGCATTAACTGAAAAAGATTTATGTGAAGATAAAATTCTTTCATAGGAGAGATTGATATTTGCATAGTCCCACAGTATAAATGGAGTTATATTCCATTTTATAATGTTCCTTTTATAATCGGGAGGCAATACAATTGAATCTTGTGAATAAGCAATGTGTCCAAAAAGTATCGATGCTGTGAATACAATTAAGTAAAGTCTCTTTTTCATATTTTTCTACTTTTAATTAGTTCTTTTCTAACAGTTTTATGTTTTTGTAACTATAAGCTGTGATGTCTGATAGCCGGTAACATTAATCTTTTCATCTTTATCAATATAACCTGTCTCGGCAGTGGCATCAAACACATCTCCCTCAATAACGACTTTTCCTGCTGGCCTGAGTATCGTTTTGGCAACTCCTTCTTTTCCCACCATATTTTTATACGATTTGTCTGATGATGTAAACCCATTTGACGCCAGTTGGGTTGTGTCAAGAGCAAGATGTCCGAAAGTGGTAGTGGTCAGTACTTTTCTGCCAAGATACATTGAAAGTATGAAGGCGAAAAACATTGCACTCACAACAATGAAGAAAGATGTTAATATACCTGTTAGTTCGATTCCTGAGAAGTCGAATCCAATATTTCCAATCATGCTAAGAGTCAAACCGGTAACAACGAAAGTTATACCAAGAATACCGGCTACTCCGAATCCGGGAATTGCAAATATTTCCAGGGCTATAAGTATTACACCAACAATAAAAAGTAAAATTTCCCAATGCTCGGCAAGGCCTTCGAGATAGAGAGGTGCAAAATAGAGCAAAGCACCTACGACTGCAGCTCCAAGAGCGAATCCTACACCGGGTGTTTGCAGCTCAAAATATATCCCTCCCATAATCATCATTATCAAAATCCCACTTACAATAGGGTTTATAAGAAAGTGAATTATATTATCTATCGCTGTGAATTGTTGTTTTACAATTACATAATTTTCAATATTTGCAAGTTTGAGCACCTCTTTTTGTGAATTAGCTACTCCTTCACAAAAACCATATTTTAAAGCTTCAGAAGTTGTGAATGTTAAAACTTGTCCTGTGTCGCTAATTCCTTCAACAAAGATTTTAGGGTCAACCATAGCCTGAGCAATTTGGGGGTCACGTCCAGAAGCTTCGGCTGTTGAGCGCATCATCGAACGCATATACGACTGATATTTGTCGGGCAACGGCTTTCCCGATTGGTCAACAACGGTTGCAGCTCCAATGTTTGCCCCTGGAACCATATAAATACTGTCGCAGGCAATCGAAATCAGTGCTCCGGCAGAGGCTGCATTATTGTCGATAAAAACAAAAACAGGAATTGTGGATTTCAATATCTTAGTCCGGATGGAATCGGCAGCATCAAGCATTCCTCCGTAAGTATTCATGTGAATCAGGATTATATCTGCATTCATTTCACGAGCCTCATTAAAGGCCTCTTGAGTCTTCCTCCAAACAGGAGGTGCAATTTCTTCATCAATATTATACTGATAAACTTTGTAAAGTTTGGATGTGTCACTTTGAGCTACCAGATTCAAAGATGTAAAACAAATGAATATCAGTGTTGCTATTGGTAATATTTTATAATTTATCATAAATCTGTAAATTTTATCCATTATCTTGACGAAAAGAAACTTAATTATCATTTATGCATATCCCGATACATCTTCCTCCAGGCTTTTTTTTGCCAGTATCTCCCCCAACGAATATTTGTCCATAGACGTTCGTGAAAATAATAAATAGCTATTTTTATAACTACATCGAAAACAAGAACTAAAGCAGACGCTTCAAGAATTTGTCTGTAAGGGCCACTGACTTTCTGGCGAAAGATAACAAATGTTATCAGAAAAGTTGTCAAAGAAGCAATAATCCTCCAACTCACAGCTTTTGCAAGACTTCGGCCAGGTGAATCTTTTATCGGAGTGTTTGATTTCTTTCTATTTCCCTTCATTTTAATACAATTAGCCTGTTGAATATTATTTTTTAAAATGCTTTTTTGTCAATTCAAGGAACTCCCCGAATATGCTTTTATTTGTAGCAATAATCTCTTTTCCGAAAACATGATTATTGTTGCCAGTGAAATCGCTTACAGCGCCTCCTGCTTGCCTCACAATAAGTTCGCCTGCTGCAACATCCCAGGGATGGAGCCCGTATTCATAGAAACCTTCATATCTGCCGCAGGCAACATAAGCCAGATCAACGGCAGCTGTTCCAAGCCGGCGAACTCCATGGCTGTTTTTCATTAGATGGATAAATATTTCCATATAATCATCAAGGCGACTGTAATCGTGATATGGGAAGCCTGTTGCAAAAAGTCCGTCTTTTAACGATTTTGCTTTTGAAACATTTATTTCGTGACTGTTTAAGAAAGCCTTACTTCCCTGCCAGGCATAAAAACACTCCTTTAGGTTAACCTCATAAACCACTCCGGAAACAATTTCGTTGTTTTGCATCAAAGCAATACTTATGGAATAAAGCGGAACTCCGTGTATGAAGTTTGTAGTGCCGTCAAGCGGATCGATAATCCAATTGTATTTTTCTTTCCTTTGGTATGACTGGTTCTCTTCGGCAATAAAACCAGCTTCGGGTAATATTTTAGAAAGATCAGCAACAATTCTTTTCTCTGAGGTTTTATCAACGTAAGTTACAAAATCATTAATGCCTTTTTCCTGCACATCTGATTGTTTTAGATTGTGAAGTTCATTTTTCAGAAAACTTCCTGATGCCCGGCATAAATTAGCCACTTGTTTTGTCAATAGTTCCAGATTCATCGTCATTTAAATTTCAATTCAAAAGTACATATTTTAATGTTAATACTAAACAAATATAAAATATTAACGTAAGAATACCGTTAAAACGGGCCTTTGAAGTAATTTAATACATTGCTCAGGGTGAATAAATTTACTATATTTGTATTTTTATATTGTGAGTAATTAATTTGTTTTCAGGAGTTTAATCCTGTTAGTTATACTATAATAGAGGAAATGGAACAGACGAAAGAGCAGCTATTAGAAGAAATATCTCGCTTGCGCAATAGGGTCAGAGAGCTACAACTTTCTAATAATAACGGTTTTATGGAAGACCGTATGCTGTTTGAAAGGCAAAAGGTCAATGAATTACAAATGGGCTTTGAGAGTACACTTTTAATATGTGAAATTATTAATAGTGGTCAGGATTTTAGAATTGATGTTGCTACGCCAGCGGTTTTGAGAAAAAATGCTGTTGATGGTTTTATAAGGAAGGGCAACACTATTTCCGAGGTTTTTCCACTGGCTTCCAAATCAGGACTAATATCCTCAATGAAAAAAGTGTATGATTCGGGCCATCCTGAATATAAGATAATTTCTCATTTTAATGATGTAAAGATAACAGGATGGTGGTCGTATAATATTTTCAAATTACCAGATTCCAAAATTGCGATTATTCAAAATGAAGTATCTGTTTTTTACAATATGCTTACCGATCTATATAAAAGCGATCGGAAATTTAATGAGCTTCAGAAAAATGTTCCAATGGGGCTTTTTAAAAGTAAACCGGATGGTACATTATTGTATGTAAATGAATGGACAGCCAAAATCTTTGGTTATGATTCTCCTGAAGAGTTACTCAATGTAAACTTAAAGGACTTATATGTAATTCCGGGAGTAAGAGATCGTATTCTTGAAGAGTTGGATAAAGAAGGTAAGCTTTTGGACACAGAGATACTTTTTAAAAAGAAAGACGGTACTACATTCTGGGCTATTGCGAGTTCCATATTGACCTATGATGAAAATGGAAACGTTGAAAGGCTTAATGGATATGTTTATGATATTACTGAACGTGCAAAGGCACTGGATTCGTTGAAGGATAGTGAGGAGATGTTCAGGCAACTGTCTGAAAATCTTTTAAATGCCGTTTATATGTTTAACAATGAAGGCCGATTTGTTTATGCTAATAATGCAACATCTGAAATCACGGGTTATAGTATTGATGAGCTGCTAACAATGAATTTTTATGAGGTAGTTCATCCCGACTATGTTGATATTGTAAAAAGCAGGGGCTTTGACAGAATAAAGGGAGATAAATCTCCACGTACCTATGAGTTTAAAATGTTAACCAAGCAAGGTGCCGAGATATGGCTGGAGATTACAGCATCATTAATGAACTTAAAGGGGGAACCTGTAGTAATTGGAACGGGTGCAGATGTTACCCAAAGAAAGCAAGCCTTAAAAAAGATTAAGCAAAATGAGCAGAAGTACAAAAGTTTATATACATTTTTCAGATTGCTTTCTGATAATAATCCAGACCTTATTTGGGCTAAAGATGTTTTTGGTAGGTATATCTTTGTAAATAAATCTACTTGCGAAAACCTGTTGCTTGCAAAAGACACAGAGGAGCCTATCGGAAAAACAGATATGTTTTTTGCCGAAAGAGAGAAATTGAGTCATTCTGGCCAGGAAAACTGGTACACTTTTGGGAGAAAGTCGCAGGAGCAGGATGATATTGTATTAAAGAGTAACAAACCTAAGCGTTTTGATATTTCTGGTTTTGTTAAGGGGAAGTATCTCCACCTTGATGTGTACAAATCCCCAATGTGGAATGAGGATGGTAAACTTATTGGTGTCGTTGGTAGTGCAAGAAATATAACAAAAGAGAGGCTTATTGAAAAGGAACGGTTACGCTTTGAGAAAATTCAACATGTATTATATGAAATTGGTATTGCTGTTAATACAACGAAAGACCTCACTGAACTTATGAAAGTAATCCGTCATGAACTTAGCGAAGTTATTGATACAACCAATTTTTATATAGCATTACTCGATAAAAAGACAAATACTTTAACGCTTCCCTATTATGTGGATGAAAAAGATGTAATTGAGACTTTAACAGTTGCAAACTCTCTGACCGGGCATTTAATAAGACAAAATAAGCCACTATTGATAAGAGCTAAGGACTTTTCCTCTCTAAAGAAGAATGAAAATGTGGAAATGAAGGGATCTATGGCAAAGGTGTGGCTGGGAGTTCCTTTAAAAGAAAAGGGTGAAGCGATTGGTGCTCTTGTGGTTCAAAATTATGAAAATGAAGATACATATAGCGAAAAGGACCTGAATCTTATGGAATATGTCTCAAATCAGGTCGGTATTTCAATTAACCAGAAGCGTGCCGACGATGCCCTGCGTGAAAGTGAATCACGATTGAGAAAAATAATTGATACTGTCCCTCATCTGATATTTGCTAAGGATGAAGAATCGCGATTTATTCTTGCAAACAAAGCAACTGCTGAGGCATATGGTCTGAATGTTGAAGAATTGGAGGGAGAGAAACAGTCGGATATACATATGGTTAAAAGCCAGTTTGATAGGTTTAAGGAAGATGATGGAGATGTATTTAATAATAATAAAACCAAAGTTATCCCAGAATTGACATTTACTGATGCTCAAGGGAATGATCGAATATTTTATACTATTAAAATCCCTTTTAATATGGGGCAAGCTGAAAAGGCATTGCTTGGAGTTGCTATAGATATTACAGATACTTATAAAGCAAAAATTGATCTTAGCCGCGCAAAAGAAAAGGCAGAAGAGTCGGATAAGCTGAAAACCGCATTCCTAGCAAATATGTCGCACGAGATCAGAACTCCGATGAATGCAATTGTTGGTTTTTCTGAATTGCTCAATGATTCGGATATGAGTTCTGAAACACGGGAAGGGTTTATCGACCTGATAAACCAGAATAGTAAGCTGCTGCTAAGATTGATTGAGGATATTATTGATATTGCTAAAATAGAATCAGACCAGCTAAGGATTGTAGAATCAACCTGCCAGATTAGTCAGATATTTGATGATTTTGAAATTAGCTATAATAACTATCTGAGAGAGAAAGGAATTATTGATGTTGATTTTATTATTGATAAAGGGATTACCGGAGATGATTTTTCTATCTCATCTGATCCTTACAGGTTTAAGCAAATAATGAATAACCTGATAAGCAATGCAATTAAGTTTACCAAAAAAGGTAGTGTTGAAATTGGGTACAGAGAATATGACAAAAAGAATATATTATTTTATATTAAAGATAGTGGAATAGGGTTGCCGCCTAACAAAGTAGAAGTTATTTTTGAGAGATTCAGGCAAGCCGAAGAGTCGAGTACCAAAGAGTATGGAGGTACCGGGCTCGGATTAACAATTTCAAAGAAGCTTGTTGAACTTCTTGGAGGTGCTATTTGGGTTGAATCGGTTGTTAATGAAGGAAGTGTGTTTTATTTTACTCTTCCAAATATTCCTGTAACAAGAAATATAAAAGTTAAGACGCCCAAGAAAAAACAGGAAGTATTTGACTGGTCGGGCAAAAAGATTCTTGTTGTTGAAGATGAGTACTCAAATTTTGAGCTTGTAGAGGCAACATTGTTTCAAACCAAAGTTGAAATCATTCACGCAACAAATGGCAAAGAAGCAGTTGATATTTGCCGACAAAGAGATGATATTGATGTTGTGCTTATGGATATGAGGATGCCCGTTATGAACGGATATGAAGCCACTGAGATAATAAAAGCAGAGAAGAAGGATTTGCCAATAATTTCGCTGACAGCTTATGCTATGGCTGAGGATAGGCAAAAAAGCATGATGGCAGGTTGCGACGACTATATCTCAAAACCCATAATACCAATGAAATTTATTGAAATAATCAACAAGTTTATAGAGTGATAAAGACTTACGAATGGCAATGATAAGAGTAGGAAATACTATAAAGCTATTGTTTTGGATTCTCTTGTTTTTTCAAGGGAATAACCTTGCTGCACAAAAAGTGGATAGTGACCCTGTGGTGGATGGTCTTTTGGAGGAACTTATTTTCGCTGATGATAGTAATAAAGTAATTATTTATAGCAACCTTGCTAAACGGTATCAGGTAAAATCGCTTGACACTGCGATGGAATATGCAAAAATGGCTTTGAAATTTTCAATGAAGACTGGAGATAAGGAATCTCTCGCCAATTCATACAGGCTTTTAGGGAATATTAATTATTATAAAGGTAGTTATAATGAAGTGATCCAGTATTATGATTCAAGTGCTGTTTTGTACAAGCTGATTAATGATTCTATCGGATTATCAAAAGTATGGAATAATCTGGGCCTGGTCTATCAAAGTCTTGGTAACTACGAAAAAGCTCTTGATTTTTTAAACAGGGCTCTTAACTATAGAATATCAATAGGAGACTCATCCCTTATTGGATCATTATATAATAACATTGGAGGAGTTTATTATGATTTGGGTAAACTTGCAAGTTCATACTATTATTTTGATAAAGCACTAAATATTGCAGCAGAAACAAGCGACACACAATCAAAAGCTCCTGTTATTAATAACCTGGGGTTGATATTATTGGAGCAAAAGAAATATAAGGAAGCTCTTAAGTATTTTCAAAATGGTATTTCCGAGGCCGGAAAATTTGACAATAAGTCTGTTTTGTCTGACATTTATCATAATTTGGGAAAGTGTTATTTTGAACTTGGTGACTATACAAAAGCTTTGGAGTATTATCACAAAGCCCTGGATGTTGATACGGAAGTTGGAGCAAAGCAGGCTCATACTCTTAATAATATTGCACAGGTTTATATAGAACTTGATTATTATGAAAATGCTTTAAAATATCTTTTAAGAGCAGAGCAGATTGCCAAGAAGAATAACAACTTATCAGAGCTTCGGGATATTTTTAACAACCTTGCTGTTGTTTATGAAAGAATCGGGAATTTTAAAAATGCTTATTCCTGTTATATGGAGTATAATATTTATGATGATTCAATCAAGAAACAGGCCTATTCAAGCAGGCTTGAGGAGGAGAAGACTTTACATAGAGTTGAATCAAAGCAGAAAGAGATTGAGAAGATAAAACTGAAAAATCAAATACAACTTGAAAAGAAGGAGAATCAATTACAGCGGAAGAATATTATAATATATGGCTATACTCTCGGAAGTGTAATTGTGTTGTTTTTCTTTTTTTGGGTTTACAGGATGTATGTTCAAAAGAGAAAGGCTAACAGGCTTTTGCTTAAACAAAACGAAGAGATAGTCAAAGCGGATAAAGTTATTAAAGATGTAAACCGGGCCTTAAAGGAGAATGAAAGGAGACTTAGAAGGATTGTACAGGAGATGCCGGTTATGATCAATGCTTTTGGTGATGATAGTGTTGTAACATTCTGGAACAGAGAGTGTAAAAAAGTTACAGGATATAGTGCTGATGAGATTATTGGTAACAAAAATGTACTTCGGATGATTTATCCTGACAGAAAATACAGGAAATTCATTCAAAAAGAGATAGTGGATCATAATTTTTCTTATAAAGATTATGAAACCAACATAACTTGCAAGGATGGCGCAATAAAAATAATTTCCTGGTCAAGTGCTTCTTATGCAGCTCCAATTCCGGGCTGGAAATATTGGGAAATAGGTATTGATGTTACCGAAAGGGTTAAAGCAGAGCAATTAATGTTGAAAAA
>JAOZLR010000011.1:0-10778 GCA_029934735.1 Bacteroidales bacterium | reverse complement strand
AAATAGGTATTGATGTTACCGAAAGGGTTAAAGCAGAGCAATTAATGTTGAAAAACCAGGAGATGCTCCGTGGAATTTTTGACTCTTCTCCGTCAGCAATTATTGTTTTTGATCTTAGCTACAAGGTTATTGACAGTAATCCTCCAAGCCATAAAATGTTCAGAGTGGAAGATGATCAGAATATTAAAAATTTTAGTATATTTGACTTCATTCCTGAGGATGAGCACTCTATAGCTAAAGAAAAGCTCAAGGAGTCTTTCGAAAAGGGCTTTTCAAATAATAATCAATATAAACTTATCCGATCTGATGGGTCAACTTTTTATGCAGAGACTTCGAGTAGGGCTATAAAAGATTCTTCAGGAAAACCGGTTGCTATTGTTGTTGTTGTAAACGATGTTACCGAGCGTCTTACATTTATTGAGAAACTGAAGCAGGCAAAAGCAATTGCAGAACAGTCAGATAAATTAAAAACAGCCTTTCTGGCAAATATGTCGCATGAGATCAGAACACCGATGAATTCTATAATTGGTTTTTCCAACCTACTTACTGATGAGGGAGTTGAGGAGAAGAAGAAAACGGAATATTTGCACCATATTATAAAAAGTAGTAATGCTCTGTTAAGTTTAATAGATGACATCATTGATATTTCAAAGATTGAAGCTGAACAGCTTACTATCAGTAAATCTGAATTTAAGCTCAATTCTGCAGTCAGGGAACTGTTCAATTCATTTAGCGAGTCAAATAAAAATGATAAGGTTAAGTTGAATCTTGTTTTTCCTCCTGATAGTGACATTTATGAGATTGATTCCGATTCTTTAAGGATGAGGCAGGTTCTTACCAACTTAATTGGTAATGCACTTAAATTTACAGAGAAAGGTACTGTGGAAGTTGGTTATAATATTGAAGGGAAAGGTGAAGAAGCGATTGTTAGGTTTTATGTATCAGATACCGGAATCGGGATACCTGGTGATATGCACAGGACTGTTTTTGAGAGGTTCAGACAGGTTGACGAAACCACCTCGCGAAAGTTTGGAGGTACCGGACTTGGTCTTGCAATATCTAAACGTATCGTTGAATTGCTTGGTGGTGAAATTTGGGTTGAATCCGAACCGGGCAAGGGGTCTGTGTTTTATTTTACTTTACCTTTTGTAATGGAAGAAAATGAATCTTATGGTAACGAAAAGTTTAGGTCATCTCAGTATAACTGGAAGGATAAAACTATTTTAATTGCAGAAGATGAAGATACAAATTTTGAACTCCTGAAAGCAGCATTGCATAAAACAAAAGTTAATCTGATATGGGTTGTCAATGGCTTGGAAGCTGTCGAGATATGCAGGGCGAATAAGAATATTGATTTGGTATTGATGGATATTAGAATGCCCAAGATGAATGGTTATGAGGCAACAAAAAAGATAAAATCATTCAATAAAAATTTGCCGGTAATTGCCCTTACCGCCTATGCTATGCCTGAGGATAGTGCAAAAAGTATAGATGCCGGATGTGATCTCTATTTCTCAAAACCGATCAGGCCATCAAAGCTCTTATCTTCTATAGAAAAGTTTCTTCACTAGAAGCCTGTCTGATACTTGTTGCAAGATAATTCCGACAATAATAAGTGCAAGCCCTGTGATGGTTGAAACCAGAATTTTCTCACCAATTGTAATATTTATTATCAATAATGAGATGAAAGGGGCGAGATAAACCAGGTTTGAGACCTTTGCCGTATTATCTGATAATTGTAATGCTTTCAGCCATAGGAAATAGGTCAGCCCCATTTCGAAAATACCAATATACAGAGCTCCTGTCAGGCCTGCAACTGAGATAATGTCAAATCCTCCTGAAAGGATAACAGCAATAAAAATAAATACTGTTCCAAAAATAAAGTTTATGAACAATTTTATCACGTCATCCCTTTTGTCTTTTATATTTAAAATCCAGTAAAGCGCCCAGAAAATGCTACTCCCTACTGCAAGAGCTATTCCAAAAGGTTGGTTGAATTCAAGAGTTGTAATTCGGCCTTCGGTAGAAATAACAATAATACCCAGGAAGCTAATTATTATAGCGACAATGCTAACCCATTTTATTTTTTGCTTTAGCAGTGGAATTGACAATAGAACAAGCGTAATGGGCCAAATATAGTTTAGGGTTCCTGCTTCCTGTGCCTTAAGAATTGTATATGCTTTTAACAGGACAAAATAATAAAGAAATGGATTCAGGAATCCAAGGAATATTGAATTGAAAAGATTTGCCGGGGTTGTCTGTTTTAAAAGTGAAAGTTTGTTTTGAAACAGAATTATAATGAAAAGTACAATAACAGAAAAAGCCGATGCGAAAAATAATAGCTGCAGATAATCAAAGTATCTCAGCGATATTTTGAATGCAGAGGCAATTGTTGACCAGCTTAGAATTGCAGCTGTAGCGTAAATATATGCTTTTTGCTGTGATGACATTTGTTTGTTAATTTAATACTCATAGAACTTCTCTCTCAGCAAATATCTGCAAAATAATGATTAGTAGCTATTAAAATAAGTACCCGATTCCTGCATAGAATCCGAAATTTCCGTCACGCTTATCAGTAGTGAAACCAAAGTCAGTTGAAATTATAAAGTTACGGTTCATTATCAGGTTTAATCCCCCTCCATAAGAGAAATGGAATTTTTCAGCTCCAAAATCAAAATAATTATCAGGGTATAGCTGTGCGTTAAGAGTTTCGGGTACATCATATTTTTGTATCACCCTTCCTGCATCCCCAAAGGCATTAAAGGAAAGAAAAATATTTTGCTTCCATATAATAGTCTTAAGAAATATGTATCTGAATTCCGCATTTCCATAAACAACACCATTTCCTACAACTCTGTTCCGCAAAATGCCCCGTAGTGTTTTTGCTCCACCCAACCCGTCTATTGTTGTTGCAAACGAAACGGCAGTTATCATATATGGTTCAAGGTAAAAAGGTGTTCGACCCGAAATTGTTCCCTGATATGCCAGGCGGTAGGCAAAAGAGAACTTATCCATAATTATTGGTAAATACTGGCGATGTATAACAGATATTCTCGAGAAACTGCTTTGTTGTGTAGGGAGTACCTTAGGCGTTATTTGCAGCATTACTTCGTCCCACAGCCCTTTCATAGGGTCATTCTCGTTGTCTCTTGTGTCAAATGTCAATCCAACCTTCAGGTAGGGCATGTCTCCTCCATTCTTCTCATCCTCCCTAATGATCCCCCATTCAATATACTTTTCATAAAGTAAGTCAGTTTTTTCAATTTTATCTTCCTCTTTTTGTCCTTTGTTGTACTTGTCAATATTAACTGTATTAATGTCAAATTTAAAATAACCAAGTCCTACATGCCATCTTAGCTTATTACCAAGAATATTACCGTCAGCATCTGCTGTAATCCTCAAAAATTTACGTTGATAGTTATAAAAAACCTTAGAGATGTAATCGGGATTATTTTTTTCCTTAAAATCACGGTTGTAGATTGCGTCATATCCGTTAAAGCCATAAAAATCAAGCTTTAGCTCTGTTAAATAACTAACATCAGATGTAATTCTTAATCCGGGAATAAGTCCCTTTGAATCGAAGAAAATTTGAGTCGTTCCCTGGCCTTTAGTAGTTCTGGAATATTCTACATACAGCATATATTTGTAATCCGGATATATGGTTCCATCGCCATAATTATACATACTTACTGATGCTCCATAAGCAAATCCGATGTCAGTAGTATATCCTACTATGGGCAGAACTCCAAAATTAAGCCCTTTTTTAATTTTTTCCTTTTCTCTCACTATCGTCGAATCTCTGGCAGTACTGTCACTAGCCGGATAAAATGCTTGTGTCTGGAGTGTTAGAAATGTAAACGATAGAATGGTAACTAAGATTTTCATTTTTTGCTTTTTAATACTAATTGAAATAATAGCAGAAAAAACGTTGCGACAACTATCGAGGCAATACTTAATTCCGGAATTAAATTGCCGGTTAAAATCAATGCGAAAATATAGATAATTCCTGATATGAAACTTGCCAGGGCTGCCTGTGGTGAAATTTTGAAATGAAAAGATGCAATGGCAGCGGGTATAATGGTAAATCCTATTCCTGTAATGAACAGAATTACGGTAATTAAATCTCTGAAAAAATAGGCAAGTATAAATCCAATTATGGAAAATAGAATGATAAAAATCTTAGTTTGAATCATTAGATTATGTTGTGTCATCTCTTTATTCGAGAAATGTGATATGTAGTCTTTAGCTACACTTGAGGCTAATACGAAAATAATTGTATCAGCAGAGCTCATTATTGCAGCAAACAATAAGACAAGTCCGGCACCAATATATTTAGCAGGAACAAGAATTGTTAATCCTTCTGAAAATGCATCACGTGGTTCAATATTGGGTGCATATTCATGTGCGGATAACCCCACAATTGTTATTGCAAAACCAGATAACACTACGAAAATTGCAGAGCCTATCAGTCCTTTTTTAACAACGCTTTCGTTTTTGGCAGCATAAACACGTTGCCAGTATTCAGCCGATTGAAAAATAATAAGGATGCCAAATGCAATAAAGGCGATAGTCATCATCGGATCCATTCTTGACATATCAAATAGCTCTTCCGAAAAACTATTGTCTTCTTTTATTAAAATGTATCCGAGGAATCCGAACAAGACAAAAAGAATTATGTATTGAAAGATATCGGTTTTGATAACACTTTTAAATCCACCAGCCACAAGGTAAACTGTGATGATACTACTTGATATTAGTAAAGCTGTCTCATAGCTCCATCCACTTATGTGCGACAGGATACTGCTACCTGCAATAAACTGATTTAGTAACATTCCGAAGTAAACAATGAACAAAATGACTGCAGAAGCAATACCGGTCTGTTTTCCGTATTTATAGAAAAACCAGTCCGACAGAGTGAGGAATTCCTTTTCTGAACTTATTTTTCTGAGTTTAATGGCGTAAGGAATGAATATCAAAAATCCGAGAGCCGTTCCCGCAAATACAGCAATTGCAGATATTCCAAACTGATACACGTATGCTGAATATGCAACAATGGCAGCCCCGCCAATGTAGCTGGCAACAACAGAAGATACAAATCCGAAAAGGGTCATCTTTCTGCCGGCAATGAGGAAGTCGTCATCTTTATGCCCGCGTGAACTCCAAAAGCCTATGCCAATACAAACAAGAGCATATACAATGAGAAGGCCTAAGTCAAATGTGGATAGTTTCATAATCGGGTGCTAAAATAGGTAAAAAGTCTGTATCTATAAATAGCCATTAGGTATATCATTTGATATTCGCCCATCCTGGGAAGACATCCATTTGAATATCAAAGATATGAGTTCCAATGAACCAGGTAGTAAGTGTAATTATTACTACTCCTATAAGGTTTAATACCAGGCCGTTTTTTGCCATATCCATTACCTGTAGTCTGTTCGTTCCAAAAACGATTGCATTGGGTGGTGTCGCCACAGGAAGCATAAATGCCATTGATGCAGAAAGTGTTGCAGGGAGCATAAATAATAGCGGATTAATTTCTATTGAAACAGACAAACCTGCTAATATGGGAAGCAACATTTCAGTAGTTGCTGTATTAGATGTTAACTCTGTCAGGAATGTCATCATAAAGCAAATTGTCGCAATAACTATCAGGGGATGATAATTTCCAACAAAACTCAATTGATTCCCTACCCATAAAGAGAGCCCTGCTTCTTTAAAGCCGCTGGCTAAAGCAAAGCCTCCGCCAAAAAGCAACACTATATTCCAGGGAATACCTGAAGCTGTTTTCCAATCCATTAATCGTTTGTTTTTATAGGTCCTTGATGGAATAAGGAATAAGATAACAGAAGCCAGAATTGCAACTGTCCCGTCATTTATATATTCAGGATGATTAAAAAGAGATGCCCATCCGGGGATAGTGAAGTTTCCAATTGTAATATTTGAGCGAAACAGCCATAAAAATGCTAATGAAATAAATACTATAAAAACAACTCTTTCTTCATAGGAAACCGGACCTAAAGAGCTGTACTGTTTTTTGAAAGTTTTATGATCAATATTACTCCATTTTTTATTTTTGGGTCGAAAAAGAAAGTACAAATAAGACCATGTAATAATAAAAAATATTATTGTGATAGGTAAAGCAAATATAAACCAGCTTGCAAAAGATACTTCCGGTGCTTCTGGAAACATTATCTGAAAAATCCTTGCAAAGGACAAATTAGGTGGTGTTCCCACAAGTGTGGCAATCCCTCCAATTGATGCACTGTAAGCCACACCAAGTAGGAGTCCTATTGAATATCTTTTAATCTCTTTTTTCCCTATAATTTCTTCTAGCTTTTGTATTATTGAAATTAATATCGGAACCATCATCATCGCTGTTGCTGTATTTGATATCCACATTGAAAGAAATGAAGAGGCAAACATAAATCCCAATAATATTCGTCCCGGACTAACACCGGTTACCATCAGGATTTTTAATGCAATTCTTCGGTGAAGGTCCCACTTCTGCATTGCAAGAGCAATAATAAATCCACCAATAAAAAGAAAAATGACATGGTTGAAATATGTAGAAGAAACATCTTTTCCATTCATAATGCCCAATAAGGGAAATAAAACTACAGGAAGTAATGAAGTAATGGCCAAAGGTACAACTTCTGTTATCCACCACATTGCCATAAGTACTGCAACTGCCATTGTGTAGGTTACTTCCGGGTGGCCGGGAGAGAGGTTGCCGAAGATAGCAATTAAAAGAAATAGGATTATTCCTCCATAAAATCCGATGAGAAATTTTGGGTGTATCTTCATTTATTTCTGATTCGATACTGTTAAATAATGCCCCGAAGTTATAAAATTTATTTTAAACTGTTATTTTTATACTTTTGCACCTCTTTTAAAATGATGTAATATGAAAAAACTTGCAGTAGTTGCTTTTGGTGGAAATGCTTTGTTGCAGGCCGGACAAAAAGGAACAATTGAAGAACAGGAGAAAAATGCTTTTGAAGCAAGTAGTAACCTTCTCCATTTGTTGAACAGAAATTATGATATAGTTATTACTCACGGAAACGGGCCTCAGGTTGGAAATATTTTACTTGCAGAACAAGCCGGGGAGAAGATGTTTGGAGTGCCCCAGATGCCACTTGATATTTGTGTTGCCTATTCCCAGGGTTTTATTGGGTACATGATTGAGCAGCAATTAAGAAATGTTTTGGAGGCTAATGATATGGATCAGGATATTATTGCCATTATCACGCAGGTTCTTGTGAATAAAGATGATCCTGCTTTTAAGAATCCTACAAAGCCTATTGGCCCTTATCTGACAAAAGAGGAAGCTGATAAAATGGCAAAGGATACAGGGGCGAAATTTGTTGAGGATAAAAATCGCGGAGGATGGCGTAAGGTTGTTGCATCACCGAAACCTCTTGTAATTAGTAATAAGAAATCTATTGAGCAATTGGCCAGAGCGGGCCACGTTGTTATTGCTGTTGGTGGTGGTGGAATCCCTGCATTTTATATTAATCCAAACAAACTTCAGGGAATAGATGCAGTAATTGACAAAGACCTTGCTTCAGCACTTCTTGCAAAACAGATAAATGCAGACAGGCTTTTTATATTAACAGATGTAGCTAAGGTTTGCCTTAATTATAACACACCTCAGGAAAAAACAATTGATAGAATGAATATTGCAGAGGCAAGGCAATATCTTAAAGATGGACAATTTGCCGAAGGTAGTATGGCTCCCAAAATTAGAGCTGCTATTGACTTTGTCGAAAATACAGGGAAAGATGCGATTATTACAAAAACAACTTTGCTTGGTGTTGATGATGGCGGAACGAGGATTGTCTTTATTTAGTAGTAATCGTTCTTATAATAGTTGAACAAATGGTCATTAGGTAGTAAAAATGCAACTTATAGACAAAAAGTAATAAATTTAATAAACAAAATAATTATGGCTTATAACTTAAGAAACAGGAGTTTTGTGAAGCTTCTTGACTTCACACCAAAGGAGATAAAATTTTTACTCGAACTTTCATCCGACCTGAAGAAGGCAAAGTATTCAGGTACAGAGCAGCAAAAATTAAAAGGCAAAAATATTGCTTTGATCTTTGAGAAATCATCAACCCGGACGCGCTGTGCTTTTGAGGTTGCAGCTTATGATCAGGGCGCAAAGGTTACTTACCTTGGACCTTCAGGTTCGCAGATAGGACAAAAAGAAACAATGAAAGATACTGCCCGCGTATTGGGACGTATGTACGACGGTATTGAGTATCGCGGATTTGGCCAGTCTGTTGTTGAAGAACTGGCTGAGTATGCCGGCGTGCCAGTGTGGAACGGACTTACAACCGAATTTCACCCAACACAGATACTCGCTGACTTCCTTACTATGATGGAGCATTCAGATAAGCCGCTTCACGAGGTTTCATTTGCTTTTATGGGTGATGCCGGGAATAATATGGGGAACTCATTGATGGTTGGTGCAGCCAAGATGGGGATGGACTTCAGAGCCGTAGCTCCAAAAAGCGAACAGCCTGACAAAGCACTTGTTGATCAATGCCTTGAAATTGCAAAAGAGACAGGAGCAAAGATTACTATTACCGATAATACGGATGAAGGTGTTAAAGGTGTTGACTTTATATATACCGATGTTTGGCTTTCTATGGGTGAAGACCCTTCACTCTGGGAAAAGAGAATTAAAGAAATGTTGCCCTATCAGGTGAATAGTGAGCTTCTTGCAAAAACAGGAAATCCTAAGGTGAAATTTTTACATTGCCTGCCTGCCTTCCATAATAGAGATACAAAAGTCGGGGAGGATATTTATCAGAAATATGGTGTTGATGCGATGGAAGTAACTGAAGATGTTTTTGAGTCGGAGGCATCTGTGGTATTTGATGAAGCCGAAAACAGATTGCATACAATTAAAGCTGTAATGGTGGCTACGTTGGGTTGTTAAGCACTATGGATAACTGCTTTTAATCTCTTGATGACTAAGTTAATAATTAATTTGCAAGTCATTTTATTATTGCAAATTGCTTAAGGTAGTCATCAGGAGATTAGTATTGATAACACCAGTTTCTATTCCTCCTTAACAAAATAAGCCACCTTTTCAAGTGATGTAATCATGTCATACTCTTCAAGGTAAACATCTTCGGGGACACTTAGAGGTTTTGGCGTGTAGTTTAATATCCCTTTTATTCCAGCATTTGCTAGCTTGTCGGCAATCTCTGGAGCAACCTGGGGAGGTGTGGTAATGATACCAATTTTGATATTCTCTTTTTTGATTATCTCTTCAAGTTTGTCAAGATGATAGCAATAAACATCCGCATAGGTTTTGTCAATCTTCTCAGGATTAATATCGAAAGCAGCTACAATTTTCAGCTTTGACCGTTTTTCGTAAAGATAATGAATGAACCCTTTGCCGATGTTTCCCATACCTATAACGGCAATTTTTTGGCCATCATCTGTATCAAGTATCACTCCTATTAGGTGCACGAGTTCTTTTATGTCGTATCCTTTTCTAAGAGTCCCTGAATAACCTATAAGCATTATATCTCTTCTCACCTGCACAGATGTTATATGAAGTAAATTAGCTATTTCGTGAGAAAAAATATGCTCTTTTCCTTTGGCTAACTGATTATTCAGACTTCTTCTGTACTGGCTTAATCTCTCAACTGTCTTATCAGGTAATGTTTCCATTTTGTAACTTTATTGTGTTAATCTATTAACAGGCAAAAGTAAAAAATAATTATTGTAAAAAAAGAAATTATTGTTATTATTTTAACAATGGGAAGTATGGTATTATTAGTTGTATGGAAATCAGGAATGTATAGTTGGAAAAATATTTGTAGGATATTCAATGTTTGTCAGAAACAGACCTTGCGGCGGTACGGAATACCCTGCATTTGAGCGGTTTTTACTTTCAATAATTTTTTTAAATTCTTCAATTGATTTTTTCCCTCTACCTACATCAAGTAGTGTTCCAACTATAGCACGAACCATATTACGCAGAAACCTGTCGGCTGTAATGCTGAATATAAGGAGATGATCTATTTCTTCCCAATAAGCCTTCATTATTTTGCAATTGTTGGTTTTTACCTGTGTGTGTAGTTTTGAAAAGGATGTAAAATCAGTATAATCTAGAAGTAGACTGGCAGTTTTATTCATTATATCAATGTTCAGATTATTGTGAACATAATAAGAGAAGTCCTTATAAAAAGGATCTTTTCTATTTGAAATGATATATTGATAACTTCTTGAGACAGCATCAAACCTTGCGTGAGCTTCCTTGTTTATAGGAATAATATCAAAAATACTTATATCTTTTGGTAGAAAATGATTTAACCTTTTTATTATCTCTTTTCGGTTTGAGGAAATATCTGTATTTAGATCAAAATGGGCATAGAATTCCTTTGCGTGCACGCCTGTATCAGTTCTTCCACAACCAACAACATTGATATCCACTTGCAAAATTGTACTTATTGCACTATTAACAGTTTCTTGTATAGAAGGGGCGTTGGATTGGATTTGCCAGCCGCTGTAATTTGCACCGTTATATGCAAGTTTAAGGAAATATCTGTATTTAGTATTCTGTTGCAATTAATTTATTATTTGGTGACAAAATTAACAAAAACATAAAAAGGCAGATGATATTTTTCATCTGCACTATAAGTTTTTGTTAAATAAATTCCAAAAATGGGATAATTGGTCTTTGGTTGGGAAGAGTGTTGCGAAATGGGAAGAATTCTGAAATTGATACTGCTTTCTGTATTCAGATAGCTTTATCT
>JAOZLR010000010.1:6763-21204 GCA_029934735.1 Bacteroidales bacterium | reverse complement strand
ATTGAAAAGTATTGTTACGATGATAGCGAAACAAACTGCGATGTGTATGGAGGCCTGTATCAATGGGATGAAGTGATGCAGTACGACACAATATTGGGAACGCAAGGCATTTGTCCTGCAGGGTGGCATATACCCACAAATGTTGATTGGGAAAATTTAAGCAGTAATGCAGGAGGAAATGGAGTTACAGGAGGTAAAATAAAGGAGATTGGCTATGAGCATTGGAGTCCTCCAAATTCGGGGGCAACTAATTCCTATGGATTCTCTGCTCTTCCTGGCGGGAACCGCTATTATAATAGTGGTGCGTTTTTTAGCAGAGATATCTCAGCTAGCTTCTGGACTTCTAGTAAGGCTAGTGTGACAAATTCATGGAGACGAAGTATCCAATATGATAATATTATTTTATACCAGAGTTCATACGATATGAATTATGGGTTTTCCTTACGATGCATGAAGAATTAATGAAATAATGATTTTATACTTGCATAATAATTAATATAAATAGATGTCAAAATATATCAGAACTTATGAAACTCTTTGGGCGGATATGGATCCGAACAGACATATGCGCCACACCGCTTATAATGACTATGCCGCCCAGGTAAGAGTAGCTTTTATGTCAGAGCATGGTATGGGACTTGATACAATGGAGAAGTTGCATGTTGGACCCGTTCTTTTTAGGGAGGAAACAAAATTTATGAAGGAAGTAAGGATGGGTGAAACTATAAAGGTGGATATGCAGCTTGCCGGCATGTCAAAAGATGGAGAACGGTGGAAAATGGTTCATCATGTATTTAAGCAGAATAAAAAAATTGCAGCAATTATCACTGTTGACGGAGCCTGGATTGATATGCATACAAGAAAATTAACTTCCCCACCTGAAGAAATGTTGAAATATTTTGAGGAACTTGACAAAACAGAGGATTACCGGGAAATTGTCAAACGTGGTTAAGTCATCATTCTATCCATTTATTCCTTCTTAATAATTATAGAATAAAAGAAACCTTATTAAAAAAACTTATCTTTAAGTAAAAGAGGTTATTTTTGTGATCTCTCAATAACCTGAAATATTTAACGTTTTGTTTTTAATTCAGTGAAACTACTTTTAGGACATATAATAATAATTGCCGGTTTAGTATTCCTAACCGGGTCTTTGTATGCCCAAAAAGTAGGCCTAGTGTTAAGTGGTGGTGGAGCAAAGGGTGTTGTTCATATTGGAGCTTTAAGAGCTTTGGAGGAGAATAATATACCAATTGATTATATTACCGGCACATCGATAGGGGCAATTGTGGGAGCACTGTATGCAAGTGGATATTCTCCGGATGAAATTGAGAAGCTAATCAACAATAATGAATTGGATAAATGGATAGATGGTGATGTTGGAAATGAATACAGCTATTTTTATAATCAGCAGGATCCAAATGCTTCATGGCAAAGTTTCCGTCTAAGTTTCGACTCGTCTTTCAAGATAAAGATACCCGCAAATATTATTATTCCCTATGAGTTGGATTTTGGGTTTATGGAATACTTTTCTGGTGCAAGTGCTGCCGCAAATTATAATTTTGATAGCCTGATGGTGCCTTTCAGATGTGTTGTAGCTGATGTTTCAGAGAGCAAACCTTTCATTATTAAAAATGGAGATTTGAGTCAAGCTGTAAGAGCTTCTGCAACATTCCCGTTTTATTTTAAACCGATAAAGATTGATGGTAAGTTGATGTTTGATGGGGGTATGTATAATAATTTTCCGATTGATATAATGGAACAGGATTTTTCCCCTGATTACATTATAGGAATTAAAGCTGCCTCACCTTATGGTCCACCAGAAGAGGATGACCTTGTTTCGCAGATTCAGTCAATGCTAATGAAGAATACAGTTGAAGAGTTAGAGGAAGGAAAAGGAATAATTATAAGCCCGAAAACTTCAACCGTTAGTGTTACTGATTTTAGTCATACCAATGAGTTTATTGATAGTGGCTATGTGACTACAATCAGGCATATTCCGGAAATTCAAAAGTTTGTCAGAAGGACGGTATCTCCGGAAGGTAAAGCAATGGAAAGGGAAGCTTTTAAAGCAAAGATACCTCCACTTAATGTGATGGGTCTAAAGATAACCGGTGTTACACCGAAGCAACAGGTCTATGTTGAAAAACTTTTATGTATTAATAAAGAAAAAATAGATAATGAGTTTAATGAGCAACCGGATTCGCTTATCCTCAAAAGGCTAAAGAAAAAGTATCAAAAGTTGATTGCTGATGAGAATGTTGAGTACGTGTACCCGAAGTTGATCTATAATGATTCGACAAATAAGTATGATGTTGAACTAAATGTCAAAAGGGGATATAAAGTAACAGCAGAATTGGGAGGACTCGTTTCGTCACAAGCTACTAATGAAATATTTTTTCAAATACAGTATAATTATTGGGCAAAGAAAAGTTTAAGCCTGACCGGGAATACTTATCTGGGGAGATTTCATAATTCAGGTCACGCACAGGTAGTTTATGGTATTCCAGGTAAGTTGCCTGTTTCAATTCAGGCCTCATATACTCTAAATGGATGGAATTATTTTAAAACAAATACATATTTCTTTGAGGATGAAAAATCAAATTATCTTGTTGAAAATGATAGTTATGGGCGATTTTCGATTGGAACACCGGTTAGCCAACATAGCAGATTAGGAGCTTACTTTGCTACAGGCAGGCAGAAATTCAAATATTATCAGACAAATCAATTCAGCAGGACAGATACAGCAGATATTACCTATTTTAACTTTTATAGTCCGGCTATTGCTTTAGAATCAAATTCTTTAAATAGAAGGCAGTTTTCGACAAAGGGCTCAGCCTTTAAAATTTGTGGGAGATTCGTTGGAGGACTGGAGCATACTATCCCAGGATCAACAGTGGCCGACACAGCAGAAGCAAAAAATTATCAAAAATGGGCTCAATTAAAAGTATCCTACGATAGCTATTTCCTTAATTCAGGGATATTTACTTTGGGATTTTATGCCGAGGTAGTAATCAGTAACCATCCACTCTTTAACAACTATACAGCTTCACTACTTGAGGCTTCAAGCTTTCAACCTGTGCCTCAGATGTCAACAATCTTTCTCACTCAGTACAGAGCATATAATTATGGAGGTTTTGGAGTAAAATCTGTTTTTAATGTCTTAAAGAATTTTGATGTAAGGGCTGAGGCTTATATTTTTCAGCCATATCAGGAGATACTTAAGGATGACAAAGGTGATGGCTACTTTGGAGCTAAATTCTCCTCCAGGAATTATATCGGTTCAGGATGCCTGGTTTACCACGCGCCTTTTGGCCCTGTAAGTATGTCGTTTAATTATTATGAAGGTACTGAAGATCCTTTTTATTTCAATATAAATATTGGTTATCTGATATTTAATAAAAAGCCTTTAGAATAATTGGTATAAAACTAGCTTTGAATTAAATAATTTATATTTTTGCAGCCCTTAGTTAATGTATGCTATGTAATTTCAATTAATTGTTGTTTTTACAACACTATGTGAATTAGTTTATTTATGGAAACAAAAGATCAACTCAATCAAAATCCTGAAAATGTTGAAAACCAACAACAGGAGGAGAATTCTAAATCTGTTGAAATAACAGATAAAAATGTAGAAGAAAAATCTGATAAATCCGAAAAGGAAATGGAAAAAAGTAAAAAAACTGAAAAAGTTGAGAAAAAAGCTTCAAAAAAGCCTGCAACTTCAAAGATGAAAAAGCCGGTGAAAAAAACGAAGAAAAAAGTAGTGTTGGATGATAAAGCACCTGAAGAAGAAAAAACGAAGGAAAAAGTAGAGGTGAAGGATAAAGCACCTGAAGAGAAAAAAAAGAAAGCTAAAACAGAGGACGTTAAAGCTGGTGAAGAAACAATAGCTAAAGAAAAGGCAGTGGAAACTTCAGATGAACAAACTGAGACTGATGATAAGCAAGAAAAGTTAGTTAAAGAGTCTGGTAAAAAGATAGAGAAGGCGGTTGTTGAAGATAAAGACGAAGGACAGGATATTCATTCAGATGATGAAGATGATGATTTGGATGAGGAACACGAGGATGTGGAGGAAGATTATGATGGAAAAACGAGGGAAGAACTTGTTGCTATTCTGGAAGAAACAGTCGTGGATGAGGATGTTATTAAGATAAAAAAGAAAATTGCCTTAATTAAGGTTGCCTATCATAAGATTACTAAAGAGGAGCAGAACAAAAAAATAGATGTTGTTGCCGAGGTTGATGGTGATGGCGAAGGTGCTGCTGAAGAACCCGAAAAGGTAGTAGATGAAGTTGAAAAGCGCTATAACACGGCATTTGCAATATATCGAACAAACAGAAAGAAATTTCTTGAGGAACAGGAAAAGCTTAAACAGCAAAATCTGGAGGCCAAAAAAGTTATACTTGAAGAGCTTAAAACCCTGATCGATTCGGAAGAGACTCTTAAGAGGACATATGACGAATTCAAAACCTTGCAGGAGAAGTGGCGTGAAATAGGTATGGTGCCGAAGTCAGAAGTGAATAACTTATGGCAAAACTATCATTTCTTTGTTGAGAAGTTTTTCGATAAGGTAAAAATGAATAAGGAGCTTAGGGATTTGGATATGAAGAAAAATCTTGAGGCTAAAATTAATCTTTGCGAAAAGGCCGAGGAGCTGCTTCTTGAAACATCTATATTGAAATCATTTAAAGAACTTCAAACTCTTCATCATAAATGGAAAGAGGTAGGCCCTGTTCCACAGGATAAAAATGATGAAATTTGGGAACGTTTTAAGGCAACAACTGAAAAAATAAATGAGCGTCGTCGTGAGCATTATAATAAACTACAGGATGACCAGAAAAATAATCTTCTTGCCAAAAATGCTCTTTGTGAAAAGGCCGAAGAAATTTTGAATTTGGAGCAGAACACAATAAAAGAATGGCAAACAGTAACAGATAAGATTTCTGAACTTCTGAAAGTCTGGAAGTCGATTGGACGAGCTCCACGAAAAAATAATGATGAAGTATGGGATAGGTTTAAAACTTCTCTTGATACATTTTTTTCCAATAAAAAGGAGTTTTTTCAAAAAATAAAAGAGGAGCAGGTTTATAATTATAATTTAAAACTTGATATTTGCGCTCAGGCCGAGAGCATGATAGATAGTTCTGATTGGAGAAAGACAACTCATGACCTTATTAATCTCCAGAAAGAATGGAAAGCAATAGGACCTGTTCCTCGCAAGCATTCTGATAAAATTTGGAAGCGGTTTAGGCAAGCATGTGATACTTTCTTTAACAGGAAATCAGATTTCTTTAAAAACATTGATAAGCATGAGGCAGACAATAAAAAGTTGAAGGAAGAACTCATTAAAAAGATTGAGAATATTGAGCTTGGAGATGATAAAAATGAGAACCTGAATAGCATAAAGGAGTTTCAACGTGAGTGGACTGGTATAGGACATGTGCCGATGAAAGATAAAGAGCATCTTCAGTCGGAGTTTAGAAAAGCTATCAATAAAATGCTTGATAAACTGAAGATAAGTCAGGCTGAAATTCAAACAATAAACTACAAGCAGCGTTTTGAAAATATGGATAATAATCCTGACAAAAGGCGAATCCTGAATAATGAACGTCATTTCATTGTTAATAAGTGCAAAAAGCTTGAGGATGAGATAAATCTATGGGAAAACAATCTTGGTTTCTTCGCAGCCTCGAAGAAGGCTTCATTGCTTAAGCAGGAGTTTGAAACGAAAATTGAAAAAGCTAAAGCCGAAGTGGCATTGCTTAAGGCAAAGATTCGTTTTATTGATAGCGATCTGGGATAATAAAAAAGCCGTGATGTGTAAGTGTCACGGCTTTTTAAATTTGAATCAAAATATTTCGCCTTGCAAAGGTCTCAGAATTTAATCCTGGCCTGGACTTTAATTTCCGATCTGTTATTACCACCTATCTGATCCAGGCCTGTGCCAATAATCTGCATATTGCTGAAATATGTATTTGTAAACCGTAACCACAGGGTAACATATCTGGCAGGTTCAAACTTTAGTAATACTATAAAACGGCTTCCTTTGTAGTAATATGCCGGTACTGAAAAAGCATAAAGTACATCGTTTTCATAAGCATATATACGTTCGTCGTATGAATCTGTATCAAACAAAGCATATCTTAACACTACAGATAACTTTCCTTTTTCCGGCCTCCAGGCAATATCGTGATAAACAAGATAGCCGGTGCCTTTATAAATATCACTTTCTTTGTAAAGCAAATATTCAATTCTGTCTTTCATAACGATAGAAGGTGATATCCGGTACTGAATATTATACCTGAATGACGTTTTTCTTGTGTTGATAATATATGGTTGTCTTATCTCATCATCCGAAGTGTTTAATTGCTTGTTTTTTTGTTTGAATCTGAAATACATTGAGACATAGCGTGATGGGCTGTAATTCAATTGAACAAGATTGTCGTTCCCTGTTGAGGGGCTGTTTATTCGGTAGCGTAACCATGGAAATCTGAAATTATCAATATATGCTGATAAAGTCCATTTTTTGTGAAGCAATAAATTAACTCCTGAATAAAACCCCTGCTCATTAAACGTGTGACCCGACTCAGAAAAGGCATTACTAAAAAGGTTATGGTAATCTTTTGGAAAGTTTCTGTATAACAGAGATATGTATATGCGATTATGAGGATATGCCGTAATGCCATAGAGCTGGGCAATTGAACCGTTATCGCTGTATGATACTTCTCCATATATATTGACTTTTCGCATTATGTAATTGAAATCAAATCCGGTATTGAAAATCTGCGATCCTGTAAAATCAAATTTATTATATGTTGAATGGTCTTTCAGAACAGGATAGCTTAATAGAGTAGTGAAAGCTGTTAATCCTAATTTTAATCTGTTAGCCCGAAATGTGAGATTGCCGCCATAAGCTTTTAGATTAAGGGCATCCTTTTTCCTGATTTCAGAAGGAGTTCGGTGATATCCTGTTTCGGGAATGGAGCTTGCTATATTCTCACTATCGGGCATTGTATCTCTTTCGCTTATTCCTGCATCAATCATATTACTTGAATAAAAGCCCGTGATATCAAATTGTCCGAGTCTGAATGTGGAGGCAACTCCCGACAAATAGCCATTTTCGTCTGTTGAGGTATATGGCCTGACGCCTGATGCGAATCTTTCAATGTTTGTTGCATCTGATGATTTTCCAAATGCAAGCCCTGTCCACATCGTAAGCCCCTGCCCGAATTTGAGTTGGTAATTACCAATTGTGAGCGCTTTCAGGTGTCCAAATTCTGCAATACTAAGATGAATACTATAAAAATCAAATCCATTAGGTGTCTTCATCCCCTGTAACCTTGCAATTGAATCATTTATTTTACTTTTTAGAAATGGTTCCCCCGAATCTTTTTCCATTGTAAGTCCAAAACGTAATTTGTTGTGGTAATTCAATCCATATCTTACATAAACCTTATCAGGACTCCCAAGATAATAAGAATTAGGGTTTTGATGTAGTGCTGCATCGCTGACTGAAGAGTAGCCTGCTTGTTCCTGTAATACTCTTTGGTATCGAATGAAAACTTCATTTCTCAAAGATTTAATAATATTCCCAACAGTTGGTTTATATGATGATTTTACCGGCTCGATTGTAATGTAGGGTAGAATTTTTGAAATTGTTTCTTTGTCAAGACCGTCAATTCCCTGAAGCTCATAAACGGAGACAAAATTTCCATAATTTTCTCTATAAGCCAGGATGTTATAAATCTGTATATTGTTAAGAAAAATGAGCTTTTTCAAATCATCGGCTGCAGCTGAGTTGAGATTGAGCGGATTGTCTCTGTAATATTTAATGTCAGAGAGAAGTTCAGTATAATCAAGAGAGACATCGCTATTTTCTGCAATATTTTCAACCTTGTCAATAAGATCGGTTTCATCAGTTCTTACTTGCTTTTCAGGCTCCTGAGCAAATGTGTGGTTATGTGTGGAAATGAGGAAAATGGATATGACAAAAAATAACTTTCTTAATCTTCCGGTGATGTGGTTCCTTATATTCACATTAATTAAATTTAAAAATAGCAGTAATTGAAGGCGACCAACCTAATACATTATGGTATGATGATGAAAAATCGATATCGAATTTATCGAAATTCAAACTAAATCCAAAAGTGTATAATGAAGCAATACTGAATTTTGTACTCCCGGTTTGTGATGGAAGTGTCGAATACCCAATTCTGGCTGCAACCTGATTAATAATCTGATATTCAATACCTCCTCTGATTAGTGGTTTGAATTCGGAGTCTTTTTCTGCTTCAAGCGTTATAAATAGCTCCTTTGAAATATGGTAGCTGGCACCAATAGTAAAAACAGTTGGAATTCTGTCGTAAGACTCTTTCTGAACATATACCGGAATTGGATTGAACAGATGGCCGGCAATTTCAATATCTTCACCAATCGACGCTTTGAATCCAAGTTCAAAGGTGAATATATCTTTTTTGCCATAATCTTCTGCAATGTATGTTGATAAATAGTCGAGTTGCACACCAGCAGAAAATGATTTTCCGAATTTCCGACCGTATCCCAGCCCGATTTTCTTCTCATTATAATTTGAGTATCCAAAATATGTAAGGCTAACCCCGAAATTACCTGATTTAGTTGGAAGAATAAATCCTCCAGCCGCCAGTCTCATCTCCTTTACAATAAAGCGATTCTCGTAATATATACCTGCTGCAAGTTTGTTATAGTCAGCTAATCCTGCCTGATTATTGAATCCAGCCCAAAAGCCTGAGAGGGCAACAGAACTTCTTCCAAGCCCACCTGAACGTGCCCCGAGGATGTTATAGTAACCTGAATAAACACAGGTCGAAATAAAAAACAGAAATATGGAGATGGTCACTTTCATTATTCTGTTGATTTTGTGATTTTGTGAAGCCCAAAGATATAAAAAATAATATTTGATATTTTTATATTATATGATTTTATGTCAAAAGAATTAGTGAATTATCCGGTTTCGTATAACTGAAATCTGAATAGTTTTTATGCTGCTATTGTAAACTGCTGACTGTTAGGAAATGGAGTGCGCTTGGTACAAAGTTTGCATAAGTGATGCTGTCCTATTTAATTGAGAATTATTTATTGTGAATTCAGGAAATATAAAAGATAATAAAACTAAACAAATTTCGGAATTAAATTCCAGTAATGCAACTGCATTCGACAACTGCATTTGTAAGGTTTTAATAATCGATACAGATAGCCATTTCAGGTATGTAATTTCAAATTCACTAAAGTATTTCTCATTTAATGGTAATGGATTAAAAATGATTGAAGCTGCTTCATTAGACCTGGCAGAACAAATAATTCGTAATACGGATGAAATAATTCTTATTATCTTTAATAAAATGACTTTTGGAATTAATGGGCAGAGCTATTTTCTGGATTTGCTCAGAAATTATATCAATAAAGAGAACGGTAAGGTTATTTTTAGATATAATGGTGCTTCTCCAAAGCCTTTCATTGATATGACCTCTTCATCCTTTAAAATCGACAGGCATTCGGAATTTGAATATGCCAGGGATAGGTTGATTGACCTTGCCCAGATGGCTATTGTTACATATAACAATGATAACCTTAACGTTAAGCCTGCTAATGAGGAAAACAATGGCAATAATAGTGCGAAGATGAAGGAAATCAGCAATGAGCCAGAGCATATTACTCATCCTGTAGAGTCTGAAAATGATGAAAGCTTATCCTCACTAAAGGGTAATCATCTATATGAAATGCTTGCACATGGGCTTAAAGGTCCGATTGGAAATATTAAGGTACTTATGGATGCTCTTACCAGCGACCCCGATTTATTTGATGAGGAGACATCCCATAAATTATTATCGAATGTGAGAAATTCAGCCGACTCAATGAATGAGATGATCGATAGCTTTCTGTTCTGGTCACGAATCAGAAAAAACGAACTGGACTTTAATCCAATAAGAATAAATGTTAAGAATCTTATTCTTGAAAATATCAATTTACTAAAAGGAACTGCCATACAGAAAGATATTGATTTGCAATTTGATATATCTGATGATGTGATAGCTTTTGCTGATGAGGTTATGATGATAGCAGTGCTCAGAAACTTAATTTACAATGCAATAAAGTTTACTGGCAGGGGAGGGCAGGTGCTCGCAAAAGTAAGCGCTGAAGGAGATAAGATTAGTATATCAGTTGAGGATACCGGTGTCGGTATACCAGCAGAGGACATAGAAAAGATTTTTGATTCTGAGGCACATATTGCCACTAAAGGAACGGAAAATGAAACCGGCTCAGGACTGGGATTACTGCTTTGTAAAGATTATGTGGAGAAAAATGGCGGTAAAATGTCAGTAGAGAGTGAAAAAGGAAAAGGTTCAATATTCAGGTTTTGTATTCCAAAGTGGAAAAGCATTTCAATTAATTGATTACCCTCTCAAAAAGAAATTAACATATTTGAATTTTAGCTCTTCAATCATTTCCTTACCTTTGACCCGGATTATTCATTATGGATTTTTATGGAATTAATAGCAAAATATTTTCCAGACCTAAATTCTGCTCAAATCGAAAGATTTGAAATGCTTAAACCATTATATACTGAATGGAACAGCAAAATAAATGTAATTTCACGAAAGGATATTGATAAACTCTATGAAAGACATATACTGCATTCTTTGGGAATTGCAAAAGTAATTGAGTTTAAATCAGGAACAACGGTGCTGGATGTTGGTTCCGGTGGTGGCTTTCCCGGCATTCCACTTGCTATTATGTTTCCTGAATCCAATTTTCACCTTATCGACTCCATCGGCAAAAAAATAAAGGTTGTTGAAGAGGTTGTGAATGGTCTGGAAATTAAAAATGTTACATTTGAAAAAATAAGGGCAGAAGATGTTGATGGGAAATTTGACTTTGTTGTTAGCAGAGCAGTTACCTCCCTGCCGGTTTTTTATAAATGGGTGCGCAAAAGTATTCTTAAAAAAAATAATAATACCTTACAAAACGGCATTCTGTATTTAAAGGGTGATGATTTTATATCTGAAATATCAGAGATAAAGAGGAAAGTAAATATTTATCCTTTAAGCCGTTATTTTGAAGAACCTTTCTTTGAAACAAAAAAACTGGTTCATATTATTTCCTGACAGAAAAATAAGATTTGAACATTTCGTCACGCCAGTGATAAAAGTTATATATTTGCCCTTTAAAAAAAATCAAAAAACTTTTAATTATGACAGAGAAAATAAAAAAATCTTTGAGGGATTCGACTAAAGCCCGCTGGACAGCGTTAATTTTGGCTTCGTTATCAATTTTTGGTGCATACTATTTCAATTATGCACTATCCTCTATTAAGCCAATGCTTGAAAGTATCCTTGGATGGAATAGCGAGGATTTCGGAACCTATACTTCAGCGTATGCCTGGTTTAATGTATTTCTTTTTATGCTTATTTTTAGTGGGTTTATACTTGATAAATTGGGTGTTAGAAAAACCGGACTAGGTGCTACAATAGTTATGTTTTTGGGTACTGCTTTAAACTACTGGGCAGTTAAACATCAATTTCCTGAAGGTGCAGTTGTTAATATTCCTCTGCTGGGTGCTATGAAGGCACAGGTGTGGTGGTCGTCGCTCGGTTTTGCAATATTTGGAGTTGGTACCGAAGCAATAGGTATTACCATATCAAAAGCAGTTGTCCGTTGGTTTAAAGGCAAGGAGATGGCTCTTGCAATGGGAATGCAGATGTCAATTGCCCGTTTGGGAACAACTTTGGCATTGGTAATTTCTACTCCTTTGGCAATAAAATTTACGGTTACTGCTCCTATTTTATTTGCACTTATTGTTATGCTCCTGGGAGTTATTTCGTTTATAATGTTTTCTATCCTTGATATCAAACTTGATAAATCGGAAGGCGTAGAACATCAGGAAGTTTCAGAAGAGGATGAATTTAAGATAAGTGATATTAAATTTATTATTAGCAATCTTGGCTTCTGGTATATTGCTATTTTATGTGTGTTGTTTTATTCGGCAGTATTCCCTTTTCTGTTTTATGCCAACGACTTAATGGTCAATAAATACAATGTTGCTCCAAGTCTGGCTGGAACAATTACCGGATTATTGCCAATTGGTACTATGGTTTTAACTCCTGTCTTCGGGAGTATTTATGATAAATACGGGAAAGGCGCAACTATTATGATGATCGGTTCAGTAATTCTTATATTTGTTCATGGAATCCTATCAATTCCTTTTTTAAACGAGTGGTGGATAGCTACAATTATGGTATTAATTCTAGGAGTTGGATTCTCTTTGGTTCCTTCCGCAATGTGGCCTTCAGTACCAAAGATTATTCCTGAGAAACAGCTGGGTACAGCTTATGCAGTTATTTTCTGGATACAGAATATTGGCCTTTTATTTATTCCTTTGATTCTTGGAATTGTACTTAATTCATCAAATCCTGATGTATCTCCCAATAAAATTGCTGTAAAATCTGCTATTGAAAAGGCATTTACTGAAAAATTATCCGAGCAATCGTTTACTGAAAAAGAGATTTTTAAGGCAGTAGAAAAAGCTACTGGCTCGGCAGTGGACTCTATTGTTCAATATACTACTTATGAACCTGTCTCAATTGAAGATGTTGATACTGAGAAAGTAGAAAGTGAAATTTATACGGATATCTCCCAAAATATAAAGGATATAGATATTTCAGGTGATAAAAAGGAAGTTTTGAAAAAAATAATACATGCCGGAGAACAAAGTGCCTTTACCGCTATTCAAAAGGAAAGACTTAATCTTAGGTATAATTATTTCTATGATATGCTTATATTCCTTGGACTTTCAACACTATCACTGCTTTTTGCATTTTTACTTAAGATAGAGGACAAGAAGAAAGGTTATGGACTTGAAATGCCAAATATTCAAAAATAGTCAATCTAATAATAAAAATTAAAAATAATGAGCAAAGAAATATTGAATCTCGAACCTAAGGCTTTATGGAAGCATTTTTACAGCCTTACACAAATTCCCAGGCCATCAAAAAAGGAAGGGAAGATAATAGAATATATGAAAAAGTGGGGCGAAGATCTTGGCCTTGAAACGGTTGTTGATGACATAGAAAATGTGATAATCAAAAAACCTGCAACTCCGGGAATGGAAGACCGTAAAGGTGTCATACTTCAAGGACACCTTGATATGGTTCCTCAGAAAAACAGTGATAATGATCATGATTTTGAAAAAGACCCTATTGATGCTTATATTGATGGTGAATGGGTAACAGCAAGAGGCACCACCCTTGGCGCAGATAATGGAATGGGCGTTGCTGCAGCTATGGCAATACTTGAAGATGATACCATTGTTCATGGCCCCATTGAAGCTTTGTTCACAATTGATGAGGAAACAGGAATGACAGGTGCGAAAAATCTTAAGCCTGGATACCTTGATGGTGATATTCTTATAAATATGGACTCTGAAGATGAAGGTGAACTCTACATTGGTTGTGCAGGAGGTGTTGACACAAATGTTAAATATAACTTTCAGAAGGAAGTAGTTCCCGGAGGGATAAAAGCTTTTAAATTGACTGTTAAGGGCTTAAAGGGAGGACACTCAGGGCTTGATATTCATCTTGGAAAAGGAAATGCCTGCCTGATATTGAATAAAGTTATGCTGGATGCTGCTTCACGATTTGGACTTCGGGTATCTGAAATTGATGCAGGAAGTCTCCGTAATGCTATTCCAAGAGAAGCAACTGCAACTGTTATTATTCCAAGTGAATCGGATGTGACTTTTGTAAATTATCTTAATGAGATTCAGAGTAGTGAACAAGAAGCATTGAAAGATATTGATCCTGATCTGGAAATTTTTGCTGAGGAGGTTAAAATGCCAAAGTCAGTTATTGATAAAGGTACACAGGATGGATTATTGAACGGAGTTGCCAATTGTCCCAATGGTGTTTTAGCCTGGGATGCTAATCTGCCGGGTGTTGTTGAAACATCTTCTAATCTGGCAATTATTAAGATGAATGGTGACGCAATAGAAATCGCATGCCTTACCCGTAGTGCCGTTGATTCTGAAAGAGATATCTGGGCTCATAAAATTGCTGAAAACTTCAGGGATAATGGTGCAGAGGTCAACCATTCAGGAGCTTACCCGGGTTGGAAGCCGAATGTTACTTCTGAGATATTGGAAACGATGAAAGAGGTTTATAACAATAAGTTTGGTAAGGTCCCTGATGTGAAGGTTATTCATGCCGGTCTGGAGTGCGGTATCCTTGGTGCTATATATACAAACTGGGATATGATATCTTTCGGCCCAACGATCAGATTTCCACACTCCCCGGATGAAAAGGTTGAGATAGAAACCGTTCAGAAATTTTGGGATTATCTCGTTGAGACACTCAAGAATGTTCCAAAGAAATAAGTTTTTATAGTTATAAGTTTTTCTGACTTTTTTG
>JAOZLR010000010.1:5289-6663 GCA_029934735.1 Bacteroidales bacterium | reverse complement strand
TTTCCAATACCTTCAACTTTAATCAAGTCGATAACATCAGCAAGAATTATACTCTCAATCGTTTTAAAATGTTCTAAAAGATTGTAGGCTAATTGAGGCCCGATACCTGGTAGGTTTTGTATAAAAAAGTGTTTTCTGTTTTGCTTGTTCTTTGAATTTCGACCCTTTTTGAAAATAAATTGACGAGGATTGAAATGTTGACGTGCTGCCATTATCATAAGCTCAACAGTATCTTCTTTTCCAGATGACCTGATAACCGGAATTTGCCAAGACAGGCTTATGGAAAGCAGAGCACCCTTGATTGCTTCGGGTTTTATATTGTGAGCAGTTTGAAAAGGATTACCTTCAACAATAATTAACGGAATTAGCCCTGTCTTCTTCAGTCCTTCACATTGTGCGAATAATCTGCCATTTATAATGGATTGAATAAAATCAGTTTTTGTTTTTCTTTCAATAACAAGGCTGTCGTTAATAATATAATCACCGGCAATTAGTTGAAACATTTTGGTTTTTATGTTTCTGCTAATAAGCATTTGCGGAATTCCTGAACTTTTTTCGCGGTTGTCGGCAATAATTGTGATTTCCATTGTGGTTTGATTGTTTTATCATTCAAAAGTAGTAAAATTGGAATATATTTTCTGTCACCTAAAAACTTTTTATAATAATGTCTATTTTTTTTACATTTTTCTTGTCAGGAAATAAAATATGCCTATCTTTGCACCCTCAAAAAAACAGGTAATAATGAAAAGGACGTTTCAACCATCAAGAAGAAAGAGAGTTAATAAGCACGGTTTTAGGTCAAGAATGGCTTCTAAAAACGGGCGAAAAGTTTTGGCAAGAAGAAGAGCCAAAGGTAGAAAGAAACTAACAGTTTCTGACGAAAAACTTGATAAGAGGTAATCTGCCAGGGTGTTAACTCTGTTATGATATATCAAATGGGAGATAATTGAAGGTTATCTCCTTTTTGTTTTTTTATACTATTATCAAAATCATTTAAAGAATTATTCTACTTTTGCCCTTGATAAAAGAGATTTTTGTTTTTACTGTTTTTATAGAATATTAAAATGCAACTCCTCAAGACTATTCTTATAATATTGATTATCTACTATCTGTTCAAATTGGTAGCAAGATATCTCCTGCCCTGGTTTGCAAAATATTTTATCAATAAGGCTGCCAGAAAGTATCAGAATCAATATCAGAAACAGCCTGAAAAAAAAGTAGGTGAGGTCAGTATTGAATATAAACCTGAAAAAAAGGGAAAACTTGATGATCTTGGTGAGTATGTTGACTTTAAGGAGATGAAAGATGAATCTGATTAAAAGAACTCTTTTTAAGATATTCGGGCTGAAGAACTATCTGAAAATAGTCAGTTCT
>JAOZLR010000010.1:0-5189 GCA_029934735.1 Bacteroidales bacterium | reverse complement strand
AATAAATATCTTAGCCATGGCAGGACACAGATAATGGATGAAGACTTTGAATCAAAATTTACTTTTGATGTTAAAATTATGAATCCGAACCGGGTTTTTAAATCTCTTGAAAAGCTTGATTATATAAAATGTGATATCGAGGGTTATGAAGGTGTAGTTATCCCTGAAATGATGCCAATTATTTCAAATTATTTGCCAATCCTGCAAATTGAGACGAGTGGGAAAGCAAAGGAAAAGATTACATTGCTTCTATCGGAGCTTGGGTACAAGACATATAATTTAATTGATTTCAGGCTTATTCCTGAAGATAGGAATAATGAAAAACCTTTTGGAGATATCTTTTATATTACAGATCAAAGATTATCTGAATTGCCTAAAGAATTAATTACTAAATAAAATAAACAGGTATGAAAAACGATATTTTAAAAAAATACATTCCGTATATTGCTGCATTTTTTATCTTTTTGTTTTTAACTCTGGCCTATTTAAGCCCGGTACTTGAAGGAAAGAAACTGCAATCTAATGATGTTTCAAATTTCAAAGGAATGTCGAAAGAGATAGCTGATTTCAGAGCCGAAACCGGCGAAGAGCCTTTATGGACTAATTCAATGTTCGGGGGTATGCCTGCTTACCAGATATCCACTAAATATAATAGTAATCTTATCAGATATATTGATAAGATATTCAGACTTGGGCTGCCTCATCCTGCATGGATTGTATTTTTATATATGTTTGGGTTTTATATTCTTCTGATAGTACTGCGAGTAAACCCCTGGTTAAGTATCGCAGGTGCAATTGCATTTGGGTTCTCTTCCTACTTTTTTATTATTTTGGAGGCCGGACATAATTCAAAGGCTCATGCTATTGCTTATATGGCTCCCGTACTTGCGGGATTTATTCTGACATATCGGGGAAAATATATTTGGGGAGGGCTTATGACTGTTTTGTTTCTTGCTCTTGAGTTACTGGCCGGACATCCGCAAATAACATATTATCTGATGCTTGCAGTTTTGATTTTTGGTATTACCGAATTTTTTAATGCTGTTAAAACGAAGAATTTCCAACCTTTTATACGCTCATCAGCTGTTGTAATTATTGCCGTGATACTTGCATTACTCACAAATATTGCAAGCCTGTGGGCTACATGGGAATATGGAAAATATACAATACGTGGTAAAACTGAACTTACAACTGAAAAGGAAAACCGCACTTCAGGGCTTGATAAGGATTATGCAACACAGTGGAGCTATGGGGTAGGAGAGACCATGACCCTGATAATCCCTGATGTGAGAGGAGGTGCTTCAGGAATAATTGGAAACGATGAATACGCACTTGATGGTGTTGATAACCGTTTTAAGGAATATGTGGCAAATAGTGCAAACCGTTATTGGGGAAATCAACCTTTCACTTCGGGTCCTGTTTATGTCGGTGCAATAATAATGTTCCTCTTTTTGTATGGTCTTTTTATAGTTAAGGGGAAATTAAAATGGTGGGTTCTTGCAGCTACAATACTTTCGGTTATGCTTTCCTGGGGAAAGAATTTCATGCCTCTTACAGAATTTTTCCTTGATTATGTTCCCGGATATAATAAATTCAGGGCTGTTTCAATGATTCTGGTAATAGCAGAGCTAATGATTCCCATAATTGCAATCCTTGCTATAAATCAGATTTTTAATGACCCGGGTAGTTTTAAAAAGAAAATTAATATTTTTGGAATATCTATTAATCCGTTTTATCTGTCATTTGGAGTAACTGCCGGTGTTTCGTTATTATTTGCATTATTCCCAAGTGCATTTTTTAGTTTTCTTAGCGATCAGGAAGTCCAGACAATTGCCAGCCAGCAAAAGTCAAATCCGGAATATGGTAAACAAATAACTGAGTTTTTTGCTAATGTAGAAATTGCAAGAGCCAGAATTTTGAAAGCAGATGCATTTCGTTCATTTATTTATATTGTTTTGGCTGCTGGTGTGATATGGGCTTTTGCCAATTCAAAACTGAAAATGGGATACGCAATAGCATTAATTACACTTCTGATTTTAGTGGATATGTGGAGTGTTGATAAAAGATATCTGAATAATGAAAAGTTTGTTTCAAAATCGAAAGTTAATGTCCCTTTCAGAGCGACAAAAGCTGATGAATTTATTCTTAAAGATAAAGATCCTGATTTCAGAGTTTTGAATCTTACAGTTGACCCCTTTGCTGATGCCAGCACATCTTATTATCATAAATCGATAGGTGGATATCATGGTGCCAAACTTAGAAGGTATCAGGAGCTTTATGATCATCAAATTAAGGGTAAGTTCAATATGGCAGTACTTAATATGCTGAATACAAAATACATCATTCAGCCCGATGAGAATAAGCAACCTGCTGTCTCACCGAATATGCAGGCTCTTGGAAATGCCTGGTTTGTTCAGGAGATAAAATGGGTGAAGAATGCTGATGAGGAACTTGATGCACTTTCTGATTTTAACCCTGCAAAAACAGCGGTAATTGATGAAAGATTTGAGACTGATTTGAAGGGCTATACATCTATTAAGGACACAGCTGCATTGATCAGGCTTATTGAATACGCTCCCAACGACTTGAAATATCAGGTGAACACTCATAAAGATCAGTTGGCTGTGTTTTCAGAGATTTATTATCCTAAAGGATGGAATGCTTATGTTGATGGAGAGCTTAAGACTCATTTCAGAGTAAATTATGTTTTACGCGGTATGATTGTTCCTGCCGGAAAACACCTGGTTGAGTTTAAGTTTGAACCAAAAGCTTACAACATTGGTGAAAAAATATCCTTTGCAAGCTCTCTGCTTGTCATACTTTTGGTTTTAGGGTACATAGGTTTTGAAATTAAGAAAAAGGTAAGCACAAAAGAGGAATGAAAAAAGTCCTTATTATAACATATTACTGGCCACCAAGCGGAGGAGCAGGAGTTCAGCGTTGGTTGAAGTTTGTAAAATATTTTAGAGATTTTGGGTGGGAACCTGTCGTTTATACACCTGAAAATCCTGAAGCTCCTGCATTAGATCTGTCACTCGAAAAAGATATTCCAAAAGGACTTACTATTTTAAAAACAAAGATTTGGGAGCCATATTCAGTTTACAAAAGGCTGGCAGGAATAAAACCACAAGAGAAGATAAAAACTGGATTTTTATCTGAGAAAAAGAAGCCTTCATTAATTGAATCACTTTCAATAAAGATTCGGGGTAACTTTTTTATCCCCGATGCACGCAAATTCTGGATTAAACCTTCAATAGAGTTCCTGACCAAATATCTGAAAGAGAATCCTGTCGAGGCTATTGTCTCCACCGGCCCACCCCATAGTATGCATATGATCGCACTTGGCATTAAAAAGAGACTGAATATTCCCTGGTTGGCTGATTTTCGTGATCCCTGGACAAATATTGATTTTTATGAGGAACTGAAATTGTCTGCAAAAGCGAACATAAAGCATCACCGGCAAGAGAAAAGTGTTTTGGAAAACGCTGATGCTGTTTCTGTTATAAGCCAGACAATGGCTACTGATTTTGAGCGATTGTTTAAGAGACAATACGAAGTAATATCGAATGGTTTTGATGAGGAAGATCAGATTGGTTTATCTGAATTAGTTAAAGATGAGAAGTTCTCAATTGCTCACATTGGTTCTATGAATAAAGCCAGAAATCCTATAGCCTTATGGAAAGCTCTTGCAGAATTGATTTCTGAAAACAAAGCGTTGCATAATAATCTTGAGATTAAGTTGGTTGGCCCGGTTGATTTTTCAGTAAAAGGATATATTGAGAAATTCAAATTGACTAAGTTTGTATCATATCTTGATTATGCTCCTCATAATGAAATTATTAAGGTGCAAAAGAAAGCGCGAATACTGCTGTTGATAATAAATAATACACCTAATGCTAAAATGGTTGTAACAGGAAAGTTGTTTGAATACATTGCTTCAGGCACTCCAATCCTTTGTGTCGGGCCTGAGGACGGTGATGCGGCTAATATATTAAAAGAGACAAAAAGTGGTCTTATTTCAGATTTTGATGATGTTGATAAGTTAAAGGGAAATATATTGGAATACTACAATATGTTCAGAAAAGGCAACATAGAAGTGAAAAATGAAGGTATTTCTAAGTTTGCCCGGAAAAATCTGACTAAAAATATAGCTGACTTACTGAACCGTATAGTTAAATGATTCTGGTCACGAATTTGGAATCGTCATACTCCTCATTAAAGAGTTTATAAAGCTCGGAAATTATAGGATAATCACAACTTTGTTTCTTCCTTTTTATTTCATTACAGAAGACGTTAACAGCAATTTTTCCTTCAAGTGTAACCTTGTCTGATATGTCCTCAACAAAAAATCCTTTACCGATAAGCAGGCCAAGTGTGCGATTGCGGCTCAGGTCGTTAAGGGCAGTAAGGCAGAAGTCGCCGAAGCCACAATATTTGAACATAGTTCCTTCCATTCCACCATACTGAAGCATTATCTCCCGCATCTCATTGAATGCTTTTGTAAGGAATAGGAATCTTAAATTTGACGAACTAAAATGAGCATCTACAATACCTGTTGCAATTGCATAAATGTTTTTCAAGAGACTTAAAATTTCGACTCCTCTAATATCATTTGTAAAATCAATATAAATATTTGTATCATCAAATAAATCTGAAAATAACTTGTAATGACTATCATCTATAGATCCTATCGTAAAAGCAGTTGGTATTCTGTTAATCATTTCGCGAGCAAATGTAGGCCCTTTAAATGCACAGACAGGATTAGAAGTAATATTCTTTAAACTTTCAGTAATTATTTTATTATCAGGCCCAAAGCCTTTAGCCATGTTTAGGAGAATTGCGTTGGGGTTTAAAATATCTTTTACAATATTAATGTAACCAACAATTACATTTGAAGGAATAGCAAGAAAAACAATATCTGCATCCTGAAGTACATTAGTGTCTGTTGTTGCTTTTATATGTTTGCTAAGTTTGAGGTTAGGAAAATATTTTGGGTTACGTCTTTTATTGTTAATAGCTTGCACAACGTCCTTTTCAATAGAGAGAAGCACAACATTATACATATCTTTTCTGGCTAATACATTTCCAAGTGCAGTGCCTATTGATCCGGCTCCAACGATTACTACATTGCTTATCTCTTTTAACATTAAGGTTTGATTTTATTCAATTTTATGCAAATATAAATAAAA
>JAOZLR010000131.1 GCA_029934735.1 Bacteroidales bacterium | reverse complement strand
ATGCTGCAAAAATACAAATAATATCGGCAGGTTTGACATATAATTGGTATAACTACCTTAACTGATGCTGTTAAAATTGATAACTATCCTAATTTCAACATTTCAGGAAATAGTGTAACAAATTGTTATACGGGTATTAAAATTCTTAACAGCGGTTACGGAAAGGGTGATAATCTGATAGAAAATAATACTATTTCAAACAACACAAATGAAGGTATTACGATCTATAATTCAACAGCCGATATCCGCCACAACACAATTGAAAGTAATAATATCGGGATTAAACTTCTTGATAAATGCCAAACAACAATTGAAGGTGAAAGCCATTCGCTTACGCAACAAATAAAAGATAATCAGAACTATCAGTTGTACATTACCAAAGGAAGTTTCCCTCACATAATACGTTATAACAAAATCTACGATAACGACAACACCTTTTGCTGGGTAAGATACACAGGTTCCGAAGAAGGTTTGAATATTCATTACAATAACTGGGGAAGCAATTATGTACCCACAAGCAACCTTTGCCCAACCGGTGCTTACATAATTGAGCCGATCTGGAACCCCGGTGACAATGACGACGGCTCAGATGCCGAAGCTATGTTCAACAATGCTTCAAACCTTGCACAGCAAGAGGATTACTCAGGAGCAAAAACAACATACCAGCTGGTCATAACACAATATCCCAATACAAAATTTGCCCAGGCTGCTTTAAAAGAACTGGTAAATCTGGAAAAATATGCGGGTAACAATTATAGCTCTCTAAAAACATATTACGAAACCGAACCTGCCGTTCAAAACAATCCGGAGCTTGTCAAACTTGCCGACTTCCTTGCTAACCGCTGCAACATCAAACTTGCAAACTGGCCGGATGCCATTTCGTGGTTCGAGAATGTTATCCAAAATCCGGAGTCGATCGAAGATAGTATTTTCGCTATCATTGACTTATCCTACACATATTGGCTTATGGAAAACGGCGGGCAGAAATCATCAAGCTATGTCGGTTCAATGTCGCAATACAAATTTACCGACTATACAACTTTTGAAGATAACAGGGATTATCTGCTTTCATTACTTCCTGGCGATGACTTGAACCTGTCGGAATCAATGAAACAAAAGGTTAATGCTTTAGATGACGGTGAATTATTGCAAAATGTCCCGAATCCTTTTAGCGGCACAACCCGGATATTCTATAAACTCACTAATGACGCAATCGTAACAGTCAATATTTTTGATTATACAGGCAAGCAAATAAAAACCTACAAAGAAGGCGAAACATCAGGAGGCGTTCATTCCGTTGTGTTCGATGCAAAAGGTCTCACATCCGGAATGTACTTTTACTCAATAGATGTGAATGGGGTTAGAAGCGATACGAAAAAAATGATTATTGAATAGGAATTTTGTATCTTTTTCAATAAAACAGCCTTGATTTATTCTGGGCTGTTTTTTTTATCAAACAGCATCATAAGAATCAACTACAGCTTTCACAACCATATCCACCTGCTCATCAGTCAAATTATAATAAACCGGCAGACTGATAACCCGCAAGAAATTATCATAGCTTACAGGAAAATCAGCAATATCGTTCCCTAATGATTTGTAATAGGTCATTAACGGTAATGGAATAAAATGGACATTTACCGACACTCCCTTCTCAGTTATCTTTTGGATTATCTCATCACGCTGTTCCTCGGTAATATCTTTAATTCTTAATAGAAAAACATGATAGGATGACCTCTTTTTATCAGTTTCATATATAGGAACTTCAGCCCAATCAAATTCTGAGAAGGCTTTTGCATATCTGTCAAATATCTGCTTTCGCCTGACAAGCATATCATTATCATAGCGTTCTATCTCTACAAGTCCCATTGCAGCAGCAATATCTGTCATATTAAACTTGTAACCAGGCTCAATCACATCATAACGCCAGGCTCCGGCTTTTGTTTTTGTAAATGCATCTTTGGTTTGTCCGTGAAGAGATTTTATTCTGAGATATTTATAGATTTCTTCATTATCAAAAGGATTGGGTAGGTTTAGGCATACTGCTCCGCCCTCAGCTGTTGTAAGATTTTTAACTGCATGAAATGAATAGACTGTTATGTCGGTCAGTCTTCCGGTTTTCTTATTCTTATAATAAGCTCCAAGTGAATGTGCTGCATCCGACAAAACAAGAATCCGACCGAGCTTCTCCTGCTCTTTGGTTTTGGGTTTGAATTTTCCGGCAATATCCTTTCGGCTTACCAATTCGTTTATCTCATCATAATCGCAGGGGAACCCGGCAAGGTCAACCGGCATTATCACTTTGGTCTTTTCGGTTATTGCTTTTTCAATATCATCAACCGAAATATTGAAGTCATCATTAATATCTACAAAAACAGGTTTTGCGCCGCAATGAACTATCACATTGGCAGTTGCCGTGTATGTATAAGCCGGCAGGATTACCTCGTCACCCTCCCCTACTCCAAACCAACGTAACATCAGTTCCAGTCCGGCAGAGCCTGAACTGGTACACAAAGTTGCCTTATGGCCGGCATATTCGGTCAGTCTTTGTTCAAACTTCTTAACTTTCGGACCAGTAGTTATCCAGCCTGACTTCAAGGTATCAACAACTTCGTCGATTATCTTTTGATCCATACGGGGTGGGGAAAACGGTATCATAACTTCAAATATTTGTTCAGCAAAAATAATTGATTTATCTTTGTTGCATAAAAAAATATTATTATGAACACAATCGAGCTAAAAACTTATCTGCATAATTTCATTGATAATATTAATGATCCGGATATATTGTCAACCATTCAATCTTTTTTCACTCAAGTAGTAGATAATGATGTTGACTGGTGGGATTTATTATCGGAAACAGAAAAAAAGCTTGTTGAACAAGGAATAAGACAACTTGACAATGGTGAAGGCATTTCAAATACAGATGTTCGAAAAAAAGTAAATTCATTTTTTAGCAAAAATGCATAAAAGCCTTGCTATTATATGGTCGCCATTGGCTGAAGAAACTTATTTGAACATTCTTGAATATCTGATAAATAATTGGTCTCTTGATATAGCACTAAAATTTGATAATAAGGTTGTAACTCTTATAAACAAATTATCAAAACATAATAAACTATGCCCAAAATCAGCAAATAAAAACTTGAGAAAATGTGTTATAACTCGTCAAATATCATTAATATACGGACTTACGTCAAATCACATAGAATTAGTTGTTTTTCTAGATAACCGTTTCCAACATAATTTTTAAAAAGAATATGTCAGTGAGTTTCATAGTTACTGTCATATTTTGGATTACAAACTCTCCTCAAGAAAATCCATAATATTCTTTTTAACCCTCTTTAACACATCATCAGCATCGGCTTTGATAAATTTCTCACCGGCAATCTTTTCATAAAGTTCAATATATCTTTCAGATACACTGTTTACAAACTCATCGGTCATTTCAGGCATCTGCTGCCCTTCCTGTCCCTGAAAGCCATTTTCCATCAGCCACTCGCGCACAAACTCCTTAGATAACTGTTTTTGATTTTCTCCTTTGGCAAAACGCTCCTCATATCCATCTTTGTAAAAATAACGTGATGAATCAGGAGTATGAATTTCATCAATCAGGTATATTATACCATCCTTTTTCCCAAACTCATATTTTGTATCTACCAGAATAAGTCCCTTTTCTGCAGCAATCTCAGTTCCCCGCTTAAACAGTTCTTTGGTATATTTCTCAAGTAAAGCATAATCTTCTGCCGACACCAAACCCTGACTTAATATCTCCTCCTTTGAAATATCTTCATCATGTCCTTCAGTAGCTTTTGTAGTAGGAGTGACAATAGGCTCAGGAAACCGTTCATGTTCACGCATACCATCAGGAACTGCAACCCCGCAAATCTCTCTTGCCCCTTTTTTATATGTCCGCCAGGAGCTCCCGGTAAGGTAGCCTCTTATTATCATCTCAACCGGAAAAGGATCGCAATAATGTCCTACAGTAACCATCGGGTCAGGAGAGGCCAGTTTCCAGTTTGGGCAAATATCAGAAGTCGCATCCAGAAACTTAGCTGCAATTTGATTCAAGACCTGCCCTTTATATGGAATACCTCTAGGCAGCACTACATCGAAAGCCGAAATACGGTCGCTTGCCACCATCACCAGCAGTTGGTCATCAATATTGTACACATCTCGTACTTTTCCTTTGTAAACACTCTTTTGTTTAGGAAAATTAAAATCGGTTTTAATAATTGCGTTTGTCATTTTTTATTTTCATTAGGAAATAAATCACTTAAATCATTACAAAATCTTCTAAAACTTTGAGAATGGGATATCAACTTATTTATATCAACTTGACCCACTATTTCAAATATTTTTCGCTTTTGATCTTCTTTTGAAATAAAACTTTCTCCAAAAAAATCAATCTTTGCTTCTTTCCGGGGAATTCCCTCTATATTCCCAGAAATATTTTTTGTTAATCCAGGATTTTGAATTTGATATTGAATAAATAACAACCAATGTTCTATAGCCTGAACAGGGAAGAAAATTACACTTCTGTTCCTAAGCTTCTTATCAATCTCATTGTAAAGCTTTCCAATCTCCTTATCAAATCTTCCTCTATCTCTGTCGTCATAATCAACTCCGATTAGTAATAAGTCAATATCATAATCACAAAAAGCTACTATGCTTGCATTGGCATATCTTTTTAATACATCCTTTGAATTTCTGGATTTAAAACGATAAAAAAAATCCTCATTAAACTCAATATTCAAACTTAAATTAGAATGTTTCAAAAACTCAGGCAAAAAAGCTTTTATAAAAGTTTGATGTGCAATATCCTCACAAATCATACTATAATTCAATCTCTTCATTTCGGCACTCCTCCCAAAAACCCCTGAAACCACTTATCACCAAGCAATTCTGTATAGTTAATAATTGGCAATCCGGATCTTTCCGATTTATTATCAGAAGGAATAATTATATCGGATAAAAGATTATAAATTTTGGTTTCTCCATTTTCCATTTCAAAAATAAATACGGATTCGGGTATATCGTCAAACTCATCCACCAATTGAGTGTTATGGGTTGTAAGAATTATCTGAATTTCTTTTTCATCGGCAAGCCTGAAGATATATTCCATCACCTCGTGTATCCTTCTAGGGTGGATCCCTTTTTCAGGTTCTTCAAGCAAGAGAAGTTTTGGTGGTTCAGGTTGATGAATAATTGAAAGCAAAGCCAGGAAATACAAGGTACCCTCTGACAGTTCTTCAGCCCAAAATATTTTTTTTCGCTTATCAATTAATCCAATTTTCTTGTATAAAACACCATCTTTTTCAACCTTTATAAACCTTAAATCTGTAAACTCATCAAGACATTCATTTAAGTCAAATTTTATTCTTTCATATATTTCAGGATGAATATCACGTATATTATCAAGAAAAGATACCAGATTTGAGGCATCCGCATTTATAAATTGCTCAACCCCCAACTTCCCGGGTTCAGCAATTCGATTTGTATCTGGTTTGTAAATGATTATATCTTTAAAAATATTACCAAAATCGAACAAAAATCCTTCATCCACATATTCAATCAAATCATTTGTAAGCCAACTCTTTTTTCTCATTTCAAGCTCCTTATCTTGGTTTAAAACAAGAACAAATTGCTTATCATCTGGTACAGGTATTCCAAAATCATGGAAAATTTTCCACCTATGTGCATTATTTCCTACTATCCCAAAATCTACTAAATCATTTAAAAACATTCGAATATCATCAATTTCCATTATTTGCAAATCCTTTTCTGAAACGCCTGCAAATTCACGATAAATCGGTTCATTATTTTTATTAGCTCCACTAATTTCTAAAATATACAGTCCATATTTCCCATCACTAAGTTTAATTGAAAAACTAAAAGATATAGGTTCGTTCATCCTATTCTTTATCTTAGTAACGCTCATTCTGAAGTAGCTCATTAAAAAATAATCTAAAGAAAAAGAATGCCTGTTTATAAATGTAGATAAAAACTCAAAAGCCTTTAAAAAATTAGTTTTCCCTGAATTATTTGGTCCTATTAACAAGTTAACCTTTTGCAGATCGACTGTAACATCTTTAAAACTCCGAAAATTCCTGATATTTACGCGCTGTAACATTTTTCCTTTTTTACAAAGATAACAATTTTCTCAAATTTTATTATACGCCCTGATAATTCTCGTAACCAGTTTATGCCTTACAACATCCTTCTCATCAAGATAGATAAAATCAATTCCTTGTACTCCCTTTAAAAGATGCTCTGCCTGCTTCAACCCGGATGCTTGTTTCTTCGGCAAGTCTATCTGCGTAACATCACCTGTCACTATAAATTTTGATGATTTCCCCATTCGCGTTACAAACATCTTCAACTGCATTTCAGTCGCATTCTGCGCCTCATCAAGAATGGCAAAAGCCTGGTCTAAAGTACGTCCTCGCATAAAAGCAAGGGGTGCTATCTCAATAGTTCCGTCTTCGAGATATTTTAATAACTTCTGAGTCGGAAGCATATCGCGCAAAGCATCATAAAGAGGTTGTAAATAGGGATCGAGTTTATCGCGAAAATCGCCGGGCAAAAACCCAAGGCTCTCCCCTGCTTCAACAGCAGGCCTAGTAAGAATAATCCTTTTCACCTCCCTATTTTTCAAAGCCCTGACAGCGAGAGCAACAGCAGTATATGTCTTTCCTGTTCCAGCGGGACCAATGGCAAATATCAGGTCATTTTTCTCACTACTTTTCACCATCTTCTGTTGATTGACAGTCAAAGCTTTTATATGCCTGCCTTCACGACCATGCACCAACACCCCGTTTTCTTTAATCTGTTCAGGTTTAGAAACCAGATTTTCATTATCATCCATAATCTGCTCAATATCTTTTTCAGTAAGTTTTCCGAACTTATCATAACTCACCAGCAACAATGCAAACTTGTTCTCAAAATCATCAAGGATATCTTTGCTGCCAATTGCCTTAATCATCTCACCGCGTGCTACAATCTTCAACTTCGGGAAAAATGACTTTATAAGATTGATATTCCGGTCGTTAACTCCATATATATCAAGGGGGCTGTAAGTGGTTATGTCGATTATTCGTTCGGTCATAGTAAAGTATAGAATGAGTTCCTCCGCTCTTTTTCAAATTGTTAATTAAACGGTTAATTCAATTTTAATATTTTAAACATTTTTA
>JAOZLR010000009.1:17318-21265 GCA_029934735.1 Bacteroidales bacterium | reverse complement strand
ACGCTTTAAGGCGTGATGAGGATGAGAAAAATAGGGGGGAAATTTCATTCCGATGATTATCGGAATGACTTTGCGCCACCGCTAAAGCTATTTTAGATAGTTACAGGTTTCAAGATAGCACCTTTATTTTTCTTTCCATCAATTCTTACTTCGGCGGGATTTTCAAATCTTATATGCCTGATGAATTCATTTTCATATACCGGGGAAATACTGTTCAAAAAATCCAGATCATAATATCCGTCATTAATATATGGATTAATTGTAAAATATCCAACCCTGAAAGATGTCAGATTCTGAAAGAAGTGCGTTCCCTGGCTGGGGTCAATACGATAGTTTTCGAGTCCAGACTCAACAATAACTCTAGCAGCGGATATGTGTGGCCATTTAACAGGGATTCCAAGCCACGGGTCTGTCGAGCCCCATCTACCAGGGCCTATAAGAATATAATTTTTATCCTCTGACAAAAACTTCTCATTCAATTCCCCAACCGTCTCAGCAATTTCCATACTTTTTGCAGGGTCAAAAGAATCGGGCTTCACATAAACAATATCATACATATTATCAATAACCCCATTACCAAGCGCAGACTTAGAGATCACAATTGTATCCTCATTTTCAATTTCTGAAAAGTCAACATTAGAGGTTTCTTTATTATCGACTATTGGGCGAATCTGCAACAAATTAAAAACCGCAGGTTCGCCTTTTGGTCTGTTCAGATTAACTGCAAACTCTATCTCAACAGGAATGTTCATCTCCTTCTGACCAATCTTTAAAGTGGCATCAAGGATATCTGCCAGTGGAAAAGTATTGTGTTGCAATATATTTGCAAAAGTAATCAGCTTTTTGCCCTCATAGTACACTCCGTCTCTCAATATGTTGTTTTGAAAATCGTAAGTAGAAGCCAAATGTACAATTGAGCCATCCTTTTCAGCCTCCCTGATTGGTAACTTCTCTAAATTAATTCCATCATCCAGCGAAGGTGTAAATGTATCAGGATTCAGGTCTAATGCATAAAAAACCTTCTGAGTCTCTTTGAGAGTCATTTCAGCAGATGAAAGCTGCAAGATCTTCTTAGGGTGCTTTGGTGAAAATCTGAGAGTTGTTCCCCCTTCAACAATGTATTTTCCAAGTCCGAGAGCAACACTGGCAATACCATCCCCCGGTTTCTCCGCTCCTATTGGATAAAAATTTATAGATCTGGCAACTCCTGAAAATGTGGGATAAAACCTTTCTCCATACCTTGTACCACAAACTTCCTGAAGCACAATAGCCATTTTCTCCTCATCAATAACATTCAGGGTTGCATTCATATACGACTTGCTGTCTTTATAAAAAGCCGAAGCATAAACGCTCTTTATGGCATCACCAAGCATGGTAATCATCAATCTTTCATCATTTTCGACAAAAGGAACCATATAGGTAGAGTATATACCTGCAAACGGCTGATAATATGAATCTTCAAGAAGACTGGAAGACCTGACTGCAATAGGATTATTTATCACTGAAATAAAAGCATAAAGGTCTTCATGTATTCTGAAAGGGATTCTTGCTTTAACAAATTTATCAAGTATCTCCTGGTCTGTATGATTATCTGAAAGAGCAATTTCAAACAGATTATTTTCTTCCATGAACTCATCAAAAACGTCAGTACACAAAACAACAGTTCTCGGTATTTTCACTACCACATTCTCATATTTATCAAGAACCTGGCTTCTATGTATCAAAGAATCAAGGAAAGCAAGTCCCCTGGCCTTACCACCAAGTGACCCGTCACCAATTCGCGAGAATGTAAGATACTCATCAAAGCTGTCACGATAAAACTCAGCTATTACACCACGTGCTTTGTTAATCCGATAGCTGGCAATGGCATCGAACAAAAATCTGCGCACCTCCTGCAGGTCGTCAAAATCCTCAATCCTGTTGTATCTTATTAGGTCGGCCAGAGGGAATAATGCACGTGCTCTGAACCATTTTGAAAAATGATTTCTTGTAATATGATATTCAAGAGATTTATCGGGAACCTTAAATAATGACTCCTGAAACGTTTTAAGAGTTGCTGCTCTCATTATCTCTTTACCTGTTTCAGGATCAACAAAGATAAAATCGCCGAAAGCAAAATATCTGAAAATAAAATTCCGTAACTCAAATGAAAGCGACTTAGAATGCTTGTTTATAAAGCCAACCTTCATCTTTTTTGCTATTTTCTCTGCATCAGCCTCCGACGACTGAAGAAGCAACGGCATATATTTATCTTCCTTTTTTATTTTTTCGCAAAGCCTGATACCTGCCATCCGATCCATCTCACCATTATGCATATACGCCATATCCGTAATAACACCAAGCATATTTTGTTTGTACTTATCATAAAGCATAACAGCTTCCTTATAAGATGTCGCAAGCAAAATTTTAGGCCTTCCCCTCATCCTCAACATTTTCTGATGCTCGTTCAAACCCTCGGTCATAAACTTCAGCGATTGCTTAAAAATTATCTTATAAATGTTTGGTAAATAACTGGAATAAAACCTGATTGAGTCCTCTACAAGCAGAATCGTCTGAACACCAACCTCTTCAACATCATGCTCAACGTTCATCTTATCCTCGATCAGCTTGATAATCGCAAGTAAAATATCAGCATTGCCAAGCCAACTAAAAATATAGTCAATTGCACTAAGGTCTTCCTGATCAACCTTTAATGTCACTTGTCGGGAAAAAGGAGTTAAAACAACAATGGGTATATCAGGATACTCAAGCTTTACATGCTCAGCAAGTTCAAAAGTATCCGATTCTTCTGCACTAAGCATTGTAATAATAAGGTCGATGTTTTCCTCCTGAAGTTTTTCAAGAGCATCCTCCTCTGAACTGGCAAGAATAAACTGCGGAGGATATCTCAGGTTGAGCGAAACATATTCATTAAATATCTGCTCATCAATTCTTCCGTCATCTTCAAGAATAAATGCATCATAAGCACTGGAAATCAAAAGAACGTGATAAATTCTTCTCTTCATGAGATTATGAAAAGATGTATCGGCAAAATAAAACTTCCTGGAGTGTTGCAAATGAGGATTAACCATAATTATGTTCTTCAGTTTTTTTTTATCTGTCTTTTAAGACCTTACTCGATAATAATAGACAAATTTAAGCCAAATTTCACATATTTTCAGTTTTATCAAAAAAAAACTTTGAAATTGTGCTGATTATTACTATATTTGGAGGTTCAAAAAAGGAGGAAAAATGAATGCACAACATCGCTATTCCGATTATCCCTGGAGAAATATTTTTGAAAAATACTTCAGCGATATTATTAACAACCAAAAGACTAAAATAGAAAAGCCCGGGCCTTACATTTCAATTTCAAGAGATTTCGGATGTATGGCAAATATCATAGCCCGACAACTATCTACAGAGTTGACCAAAAGGAACAAGGCGGCCGGAATCAACAAGGAATGGAAATGGATTAATAAAACTATTCTTGAAGAATCGGCTAAAGCACTTGACCTGTCACCTTCAAAAATAGAATATGTCTTTCAGTCACAAAAGAAGACTGTGATGGATGAAATTATTGGGGCAATGTCGCAAAGATATTACAAGAGCGATAAAAAGATTCGAAAAACAATAATTGAGGTCATAAGAAATATTGCAAAAACCGGCGATGTTATTATTGTAGGACGGGGTGGTGTTGCCTTCGCTGCCGACAATCCAAAATCATTACATATTAAACTCACGGCCCCTATTGAATGGCGCGCTGAAAGGATTAGCCATAGCTATCATAAAACAAAAGGCGAAGCTCGGAAGTATATCCTCGAAATAGACAAGGAACGCAAATTCCTTATCGACACCTTTATGGGCTTTGATACTGATATTTCCATCTTTGACATGACTTTTAACAGAAAAACACTAAAAGAAAGTGAAATTGTTGCTTCAATTATTAATCTGTTGGAAATGAAGAA
>JAOZLR010000009.1:15224-17218 GCA_029934735.1 Bacteroidales bacterium | reverse complement strand
TTTTTCAAAAAGAGCATCATCACACATTGCAAGCATCTGAACAGCCAGGATTGCAGAATTTTTTGCAGCATTCAAACCTACAGTTGCAACCGGGATTCCGGGAGGCATCTGTACAATTGACAGAAGAGCATCAATACCTTCCATAGTCGCCCGGATAGGAACACCAATAACAGGAACAGGAGTCATAGAAGCAATTACTCCTGGAAGGTGAGCAGCCATGCCGGCACCTGCTATTATAACTTTAATACCACGCTCTTTTGCCGATTTCGCAAAATCTTCAACCTGTTCCGGAGTCCTGTGTGCCGACAATGCATTCATTTCAAAAGGAACTTCCATCTCATCAAAAAATTTAGCAGCAGCTTCCATTACCGGAAGATCTGACGTGCTACCCATTATTATGCTTACTTTTGGAATCATAATTCACATATTTTCAATTATTCGTAGCAAAATTACATATTTTCGGTTGACGAACAATCTTTGTTGTTATTTTTGTAAAATTATGAACAAATAAAAATATGAAAACAGTAAAAGTACTTGAACTTGAATTTTCAGAATTCATAGACGCTAATGAGATAGCAAAAGCAGTAAAAAGAATTGCATCCCAAGTTAATAAAGATATGGAGGGGAAGAATCCTTTGTTTCTGGTGATTCTGAACGGAGCATTTATGTTTGCAGCAGATCTTATGAAAGAAATATCTATACCATGTGAGATATCATTCGTAAAACTTTCATCTTATATCGGAACAAAAACAACATCAACAGTACGTGAACTTATTGGACTTGATGAAGTACTTCATGACAGAACAGTTGTCATTGTTGAGGATATTATCGATACGGGGATTACGATGGGTGTAACTACAGAAAAGCTCAGAAAACTTGAAGCTAAAGAGGTTAAAATAGCAACTCTTCTGTTTAAACCGGAAGCCTTTAAAATGAATTACAAAATTGACTACTTAGGGATTGAAATTCCAAACGACTTCATTGTTGGTTACGGACTTGATTATAATGGGCAGGGAAGGAATCTACCTGATATATATAAAATTATCAGTTAGGATATTGAGTGATCGGAATTCCCGATTGAAGAGGAAAATAGTGATGTTCCTGCGGGCTCAATCGAATAATGGATGACACATTTAAAAAAAAGAATATGGCTAGTTCCAATTTTGTTGATTATGTAAAAATAAACTGTCGGAGTGGCAAAGGTGGGGCAGGTTCCGCACACTTTTTCCGGTCAAGGAGCCAGCCACGGGGCGGCCCTGATGGTGGTGATGGGGGCAGAGGCGGACATATTATCCTTCGGGGTAATAAACAGCTCTGGACACTGCTGCATCTTAAATACACAAAACATGTTAAAGCTGAACATGGAGGTGCAGGAGGTGGAAGCCTGAAAACCGGAGCCAATGGTAAGGATGCAATTCTGGATGTTCCGCTTGGAACAATTGCCAAAAATGCTGAAACAGGTGAAGTATTATTTGAAATTACTGAGGATGGCGAAAAACATATTTTATTGGAAAGTGGCCGCGGGGGTTTGGGAAATGACCATTTTAAATCTCCAACAAACCGGACACCAAAATATGCACAACCCGGAGAAGATGGACAGGAAGAGTGGTTTGTTCTTGAGCTAAAGATACTGGCTGATGTCGGACTGGTTGGCTTTCCAAATGCAGGTAAGTCAACGCTGCTTTCCGTTATCTCTGCTGCAAAACCAGAAATAGCAGATTATCCCTTTACAACACTAACTCCTAATTTGGGTATAGTACGATACAGGGATGCCAGATCGTTTGTGGTAGCAGATATCCCCGGAATTATTGAAGGTGCTCACGAAGGTAAAGGTTTGGGACTACGGTTTTTAAGACATATTGAGAGGAACTCAATCCTGCTGTTTATGGTGCCGGCAGACAGTAAAGATATCAGGACAGAATTTGATATTCTTATGAAAGAGCTTATGCAGTTTAATCCCGAATTACTTGACAAATCAAGGATTTTGGCAATCA
>JAOZLR010000009.1:7017-15124 GCA_029934735.1 Bacteroidales bacterium | reverse complement strand
GGTCTGATGGAATTGAAGGATTTGATATGGAATGAGCTAAATGATTAACGGTATAGCTGCTCCAGGTTTTAACTATGGATTAAGACGATGGCTAATCTGGAATTATTTTACAAAACAAATGTGATTGTAACAAATCTTTCGGATTAACTAACACACGAGGCCGGGGTTAAAATCCGAAAGAGCAAATGGATTAAAGAGAATTGATTATGGGAATAAAAAATAAAACTTTTGAAGGATATAATTATTTTTTAACACTAACCGTAGTTGATTGGGTTGATATTTTTACCAGACCTATTTATAAACATATTATAGTTGAATCATTAGAATACAGTCAAAAGAATAAAGGATTAATTATTTTTTCCTGGTGTCTTATGAGTAATCATTTACATCTTATTGCGGGGACAAAAGAAGGATTTCATTTGTCAAATATTTTAAGAGACTTCAAAAAATTTACGAGCCAAACTATAATTAAAGAGATTAAACGAAATGCTGTTGAAAGCAGAAAAGATTGGATGCTTAAAAAATTTAAGGTTAATAAAAATAATAACTATAAATTCTGGAAGGACGGCAATGAAGCAAAAGAATTGGAAACGAATTGCTTTTTTGAGCAAAAATTAAACTATATTCATAATAATCCTGTAAAAGCTGAGATTGTGCAATATCCAGAAGATTATTTATATAGTTCGGCTAGAGATTATGCTGGAGAAAAAGGATTTTTAGATATTTTTAAATATGAATAAACAAAAAAAGCTGTTCCAGATTTTAACGATGGATTGAGGCGCAGGCTAATCTGGAAATATTATATAAAACAAATGCTATTAGAACAGAACTTTCGGATTAGCTAACCCGCAAGGCTGGCGTTAAAATCCGAAAGAGCTATAGAGCTAATAAATATGCTTGAAACATTACAATATCTGGATACACAGCTTTTCCTGTTTCTGAATGGGATACATAACGGGTTTTGGGACTTCGTTATGTACTGGGTTAGCGATAAGCTGATTTGGATTCCGCTATATCTGTACTTTCTGTACCTGATATACAAATATTATAAAAAGGATATGTTGTACATATTACTTGCTATTGTGTTGCTAATTGCTACAAGCGATCAGATTTCCGTTCATCTTTTCAAGAATGTCTTTATGAGGCTCAGGCCGTGTCATAATCCTGAACTTGAAGGATTTATTCATCTGGTAAAAGGAGAATGTGGCGGGCAATATAGCTTTATATCTTCACACGCTACCAATCATTTTGCTCTAGCAACTTTCCTTTCTTTACTCCTGGGGAAAAAAATTAAATATTTTTCCATAAGTATTTTCATTTGGGCTACAGTTATAGCATATAGCAGGATATATCTTGGAGTTCACTATCCGGGAGATGTCGTTGCCGGAATAATCGTTGGTACTGTGATTGGATTGATTATATGGCAATTGTATAAGGTAGTTTTGAAATTACTATAATTTACATTTTCAACCAGTAAGGCTTTCGCCCAGATTGGATTTAACTATATTTTTGTGAGCCCCTCAATTCTCTTCAACTCCTCCTCAGTGTTAATATTTGAAAATAGCAATCTGTTGACGAAATCTTTTTTTGTGTCAATATTAATAAAATTAACATCAATATCCTTAAATGCTCTCTGAATTTTATAGATATCGTTTTCAATTGACTTGTCAAATATCCGGGCGACATCTTTTTTGTAATAAGCACAAAGAGGTTCTGGAAAGCCATTGTTAATTGGAACAACAGCCTGATATCCAGTTTTGTGTGATATAATATATCGAACAAACTCCTCAGAAATAAAAGGCATGTCGCACGACAAGATAAAATTATCATCTGTTTCTGAAAAATGAATTGCAGATGACAGGCCACTAATAGGCCCGATATCCGAAACTCTATCTTTCACAACAGGAAGTCCGAGATATTCGTAGCTGTTATTATTGGCGCTAATAATCACATTATCACACACCTCCAGCAAAACCTCAACAGCATATTCAATCAAAGGTTTTCCGTGCAGAGTGCAAAATCCCTTTTCCTTGCCCATCCTACTGCTTTTACCTCCTGAAAGAACAATTCCTGTTATTTTTTTGTCAGAATTCAACATTTTTTATTTTGCACAAAAATAGAAATTGAATTAATACTTCGAACAAAATGATTCAATCTGGCAAATAATTACTGTTTTTTTTGGTCAATTCAGATTTTTTGTATATAATTGTTGTCTTTTCAGAAAAGTTTTTGTTTTGTAATAATCGGAGATATTAAACAATGGCAAAGGACAGGTTCAGATATGATCGACTCATGAAGTCTGTAATAGGCAACCCGGAGCAGTACAGCCTTGAGCACAGGTTCTTTAATGCTGCCTGCCTTGTAGGTGGAGTTGCAGGTATTGTATCTACCCTCTTGAACTTAGTTTTGGATTTTAATCTCTCATTGACAATTTCCACATTAACCATCTCGCTATTATTTATTGGATTTTATTATTTATCAATTAAAAAGAGAATATATAAGAGTTTAATTATTCCTTTTATTCTTTTATCAATTATTACCCTCACTTATGTGTGGTTTATTAATGCCGGTAGTAACGGACCAGTTCTGTATGTCATATTAGCAGAAATGGTGCTATTTATGGTGCTTACAAGAGGAAGTCATCAGTTAATTGCTGTGGTTGCCACAATCGCCTCTGTCTCTTTCATGATCTTTTATGAAATGAATCATCCCGATGCTGTTATACCTTATCTTGATGATGAATCAAGGTATTGGGATCTGTTTTTTACAGCAATTTTAACAATTTTGCTTGTGGCGTTCATTGCTTCTTTTATGACAAAGAGCTATCAGGAAGAGAGAGAAATTGTAATAACACAAAGTGATAAAATACTTGCTCAAAATGTAAAGATAAGACTTGCCGAGAGAGAACTTTTACAGTCGAAAAAGTTTACAGAGTCAATAATTTCAAATGCCCAGGATGGTATTTTCGTGATTGACCTTAAAGGAAAATTTATTCTGGTTAATGACTCTTTTGTTGGGATGACAGGATATTCAAGAAGTTTCATTATTAGGAAAAAGTTTGATGAGCTTTTATTGATGAAAGAACAGGGTGAAGAAAATTTTATATCGAAAATAATTTCTAAAGGATTAGGGGGTAATTATGAGCTTGAGTTTATTAAAAAGAGCGGTGAAAAATTTCCCGGAGTAATATCCGCAGCATATCTTAATGATGCTTCAAATAAACCTGAGGCAGTTGTTATTACAGTTAAAGATATCACCGAATATAAGGATATCCTTTCAGAACTTACACTTCACCGTGATCATCTTGAAGACCTTGTTAAAAAACGTACCGCAGAATTGCACAACATAAACAAGAAACTTTCACAAGCAAAAGAGAAGGCTGAAGAATCTGATAAGTTGAAGTCGGCATTTTTATCCAATATGTCACACGAAATACGCACTCCGATGAATGCCATTACCGGATTTGCCCAACTCCTTAAAGACCCGGCAACACCAAAGGAAGCAACAGATCAATATATTGATATTATTATAAATAAAGGCAATCTGTTACTTAATATAATCAATGATATTATTGATATTTCAAAAGTTGAAGCAGGTAAGATTGAGATTATTAAAAGCGGGTGCAATATTGATGATATGTTCATTGATTTGTATGCTACTTTTGAGAATGTTAAGAAAACAGGGAAAAAATCTCATATCGATCTTAGATTTGTAAAGCCTGATATTGATAGTGATATAAGCATATACACTGATCCGTTCCGGTTGAAACAGATTCTTACAAACTTGATTGATAATGCTATTAAGTTTACAGAAAGAGGATTTGTGGAGTTTGGTTATTCTGTGATTCTTGAAGCAAAAAAACCAAGGATCAGGTTTTATGTGCGCGACAGTGGTATAGGGATCCCAGAGGATAAGCAAAAGCTTGTTTTTAACCGGTTCAGACAGATAGAGGATAGTCACACAAGGAGGTTTGGAGGTACAGGGCTTGGTTTGACAATATCAAAAAAGCTTGTTGAATTACTGAGTGGTGATTTGAAGGTGGAATCACAAGAGGGTGAGGGCAGTACATTCTTCTTTGCCATTCCTTTTAAGCCTGTCAAGGTAACAAATAATAAAATAAAGCCGAAAAGCCGGAAAAAAATAAGGCCGGACTGGAAAAATAAAGTAGTGTTAATAGTTGAAGATAATAATTCAGGTTTTTTATTATTGAAGAGTTATCTGGAGAGTACAGGAGTGAAAATTCTTCGGGCCGGTAATGGAGAGGAAGCTGTGAAGATGTGTGAGGTTAATCCTGACATTGAGCTTGTTCTTATGGATATTCAATTGCCAATAATGGATGGTTATAAAGCCACTTCATTAATAAAAGAAGTGAGGAAAGATTTGCCGGTTATAGCACAGACAGCACATGCAATGGTCGAAGATGTTGAAGAATCGAAAAAAGCAGGGTGTGATGAGCATGTTTCAAAGCCTGTAAAAAAAGAGGCTTTGCTTTCGATAATGAGTGAGTATCTAACCTGACAAATTGATTAAACTAAAAAAAATTGTTATACAAGATATATTAGGCAAATTAGTCATTTTTTGTTGAAATTTAATCAGAACTAAGAATTCATGAAGATATTCAGACAGATTATTATTGTCATATTTCTATTAGCATCCTGTTTCTCATTTTCGCAGGATAGTACTAATAATGTTAAGCCCATAAATAAGATTGACTCATTAAATCAAGTCGGGTATGTGGTGTTTATGGAAGATACTCTTTTTCAGATCAAATATGGACTGGGTCCGTTTTCTGTTGAAGACAGAGCAAGAGCTATTGAGAAAAAACTTATGGACATCGCCGGAGAGTTTGAATTCGCTGGTGACTCAATTAGTGTTTTTGATCATGGTGGCTTATCACTTATCCAATATAAGAAGACAATTATAATGAGCCTCAGTGATGAGGACGCAAAGATTGAAAGTACTACAAGAAAATACCTTGTTGAAAACTACAAAGAAATAATCCAGGCTACTCTTAAAGATAAGGTTGAAAGTGTTACATTTGAGAATTGGCTAATTAACATAGGTTTAACACTTTTAACCCTTGTCGGATTAATAGTAATTTTTTACCTTATTAAGAGGCTTTTTAAATGGATTGACGTAAAGCTTAACAACTACAATAAGAAGTTAAAAAGAAAAAGGAAAAGTCTGTATCGGTATCTTGTTCCGAGAGGGCCTGAGAATTTCTTTATCTTTTTGGCAAATATCGTTAAATACATATTATATCTGTTGATACTCTTCCTTTATTTACCTTTACTTTTCAGTTTTATGCCCTGGACAAGGGGAATTGTACAGGAATTCTATAAGTATATTTCCGAACCTATAATGTATATAGTTAACGGATTGATAGATTTCCTTCCTGACTTGTTTTTCATAATAATTATCTATGTCGTTGCACGGTATATTGTTCGAATACTAAGTGTTATTTCCGAGGAATACGAAAATGATAATATAACAATTAAGGGTTTTCATAAAGATTGGGCAAAGCCTACTCTTCATATGCTAAAATTGATAATTTACGCCTTTGCTCTTATTTTTATGTTTCCTCATATTCCCGGCTCAGATTCGGCAGCATTTCAGGGTGTTTCCATATTTTTTGGCGTTTTACTTTCTCTTGGCTCAACATCTGCCATCTCAAATGTTATTGCCGGGGTTGTTATTACTTATATGCGCCCATTTCAATTAGGAGACAGAGTTAGAGTAGGTGATACGATCGGAGATGTGATGGAAAAATCGATATTAGTTACTAAAATCAAAACCTTGAAAAACGAGTATGTTACTATTCCTAATGCCACAATAATAAATACGCATTTATGGAATTATTCTCAAAATGCAAAGGAGCTTGGATTAATTTTGCATACATCCGTTACCATTGGTTATAATATACCCTGGGATACTGTAAATAAGCTATTGCTCAGGGCTGCACGAAAGACCACTCTGGTGCAGAAAGACCCGAAACCCTTCGTGCTTCAGAAGAGCCTTGATGATTTTTATGTTAACTATGAAATAAACATTTACACCAAGCAGCCTAAAAAAATGGTTTTAATATATTCTGAACTTCATAAGAATATACTTGAAGCCTTTAATGAAGCAGGTATCGAAATTCTTTCTCCTCAGTATAATGCTGTGCGTGATGGAAATCCTTCGACAATCCCTGGTGAAAATTCGGTTGATAACCGAAACCCTGTTGAAAAGGTGATTGATAAGGTAACAGGAAAAGATGATGTTTCTAAACCCGAATCAAAGCCAAAAACGAAATAGAATAGGGCTTTGGTTTTAACCTTTAATCTCTTTACTGAGTATAAACACAAGCCTATCAACCTCTTTTCCCGCAATATCAATATCAAGTATTGTAAAGTCATTAATGCTGAAATGGGATAGAATTTCTTTTATCAAACTTTTTCTTACAACCCAAATCATTGGCTTGTCAATATTGTGTAGTAACAATTTGATTGCCTGCGCCCAGCCTCTATTTTCAAGTTCAAAAGGCCCGACCTCATCAATAGCAATGAAGTCAGTTTTACCCAAATTTGCAGGGTCAAGGACTTTGTTGCCAAAAGCGAAACCTTCAGGATTAAAATAGAATCTTCTGAATTTTTGCCATCCCTTAGCAGGATTTGTTTGACATAGTATAATTTTTTCTCCTGTTTGAATATTTTCCAGCTCAAAACCTGACCTTTCGTTATTATTCCAAAAGCCGTGTGCTATAAACCCACCAACCGATACACCTTCCGCTTTTAGATGCTTTATCAGTTTATCAAGAAAGGTTGTTTTCCCGCTGCCTTGTGAGCCTGTTATTATGAATACTTTGTTGTTCATTATTAACGCATAATTCCCATAAACTTCTTTGAGATTATACTTCAACGAATAACAACCTCAGAAGTATCGTTTAATCTTTAAGCAACGTTATAGACCCTTTTACCTCTCTGTTTATCAACCCGGTCAATGTATTTTCAGCAAATGTTGCAACAAAAAAATATGTTCCGGTGCTGCAATCCATGCTATTATCCTGATCTTTTCCATCCCACTGAAAATACGGGTCTTCAGATTCATAAACAATCGTACCCCAACGGTTAAATATGGTAATCTTAAAATTTTGGACAGAGTTTATGGAATCAGCATGGTAATAATCATTGTAGCCGTCACTGTTAGGAGTAATCACATTCGGAAACCAGACCCTGCCACATTCATCAATATCAACACACTCCACATTACTGTATAGACTTTGGTTTCTCAGCGAATCAAGGGCAGTAACTGTAAAACACCCAACTATGGACGGAGGATTGGTCTCAAAAACAAAATCATTATTAACTGTGGAATCAATTAAAACATAGTCGCTACTTTCATTTTGTGCATAATATATATAGTATATCAACTCCTCTTCCGCGCAGGTATCGGGATAGATCCAGGCCAGGTTGTTATTCAGCAGTACGCAATTTGTGGTTACCGTCAGTATTGGCGCACAGGGTGCAACATTATCAACCGGTTTGCCACATTTTTCCTGTGAGAAATTTATTATAGGGTCAACCATTCCAGGGGCTGAATAGTATCCCACCGATTTTATAAGATAACAGTATTCTTTCCCGTTTATTAATCCTGAGTCAGCATATTGAGGGACTGTTGAATATCCGATAGAGTCGAAACTGTTAGTTATCGGATTTTGCCTGTAAACCACAAATTTTGAATTTATCCAGGGTTGGTTGTCATTCCAGTGAAGGGTCAATTTCTTATCAGAAGGCTCAAGTTTAAGATAAATTGATGGCGCTATAACAGTCGAGCCTATTTTGAAATAGTTGTCAGGAGGATCGTTGTTATAAAAGTCAATTCTGTAAAAATATTTGAAGTCTTTTGTGTTCAGGTTATTGTCAGTGTATAGCGTATCATCAATGGTTGAGGTATACACTTTTATGAAATCTGTGCCTAGCTCACTGCTTTTTCTGTAAACCTGATACTCGAACGGCCCGGGTGTTTGTGTATAGTCAATTTCTGTTGGTTTCGACCAGGCGACATAAATAGAACCTGTCTCAGTGTCAGTACTATTGACACTAACATTTGTGATAATAGGCAAATC
>JAOZLR010000009.1:1439-6917 GCA_029934735.1 Bacteroidales bacterium | reverse complement strand
ACTTTCATCCCACGAAAGGATTATTGAATTTCCGAGCGGAACAGCCACAGGATTTTCTGGCGCTGGTCCTACAACCAGAATATTTACTGTTTTATAAGCCGTAAGACTAACAGGTGTAGAATTATCAAAAGCTTTAAAATAAGCCGGATAAGCACTTTTTCTGATATGCGAACATTTGGTTTCCCAATAAAATAATGCTGTATCGGCTCCAAAACCAACAGATGGATTAGGGTCAAGTACTGCCGGAGATTCGTTTGTCAAAAATGGGCCTCCTGTTGCAGTTAATGTAATTTTATTACCATCCTGATCATAGGTTCTGACCTCAAATGTAAGAGTATCTCCTGCTTCAACGCATGTATCGTTGATAGTAAATATTTCGGGAGGATTATTACTACAAGCATCAATAAGAATCTGCATATCACGCTCAACAAAACCTATCAGTTGCCCGCTTCTCCACTCTTCAACAATGAAAGCCACATTATATTCTCCCTGTTGAATTGGAGAATCCCAAATAAGGTCTCCCGAAATGTTATCAATATGAAAAGAGCTTGACGCTTGTGGAAAAGTATATCCCGGTATATTTTGCCCATTGAAACCTTTACAGATCGTTAGTTTATAGGAGAGGCTGTCTCCATCAGGGTCATAGGCAGCGGGATTATGTACATACAATTTATTCACACAGCCATAATCCAATGGAGGATTAAGCAATTGAACAGAATTATTAATCCCCAAAAAGGGATTAATAACAAGTTTTGTCTCAACATAAAAAGGAATATTAACAGAATTTGGTATGTTTATTACGCCATAATTTCTGTTTGGATCCTCCATTGATATTGTATATGTAGCTGCACCTGCATAAGTATGCTGCCCGATATAAATATTTTTACGTATTACCGGAGTCAGGTCGGTATAACTGTTTCGGGGCAGGATTGAATATGTTCCGTCGCCCCATTTTATCTCAAGTTCAGGTCTGTCAGCCGGGCTTGGTGAATAGGTATATGTAACTATTGTAATCTCATAGGTTAATCCATTAATATGCTTATATGTAATTTCACCTGCTCTTTCATGTGTCGCAAAAGAGTTTAATGAGAGTAAAACGATGAATAAAATAGTATAGAAAATACGTATCATAAACCAACCACTTAAAACCAAAATTTAAGGGAACCAAAAATACAACTATTATTCCTTAAATTGACTAACGATTCAAAAAAAGGAATATTGAATTATCAGCAATAATAAAACAATTAATGATTTCTGAATTATAATTGTAATTTTGTACTGAAATTTTCTATTAATTTCTGTGAATATGGTAAAGCCGGATCCGGAACAAGAACGACGCCTGATAGTGAATCATTACCGAAGGCTGCTTCATGCATGGAAGCCTAACCGTCCGGAAGACAGGGCATTAGTGCGAAAGGCTTTTAATTTTGCTGCTGAGGCTCACAAGGATATGCGCAGAAAAAGTGGTGAACCATATATTATTCATCCTGTAGAAGTTGCCCGTATTGTCGCTTCTGAAATCGGACTTGGAAAAACTTCCATTATTTGTGCATTATTGCACGATGTTGTTGAGGATACCGAATATACTCTCTCTGATATTGAAAGTCTTTTTGGCAAAAAAGTGGCAAAAATCATCGACGGACTAACTAAGATCGAAGATATTTTTGACAGAAACTCCACCTCAATTCAGGCTGATAATTTCAAGAAAATGTTTCTGACGCTTTCTGATGATGTCAGGGTTATTTTAATTAAACTGGCTGACAGATTGCATAATATGAGAACCCTTGATGCAATGCCTAAGCACAAGCAGCTTAAAATAGCATCCGAAACTCTGATGTTGTACGCACCGTTAGCCCACCGATTTGGGTTGTATGCCATAAAAACCGAACTCGAAGACCTTTCATTAAAATATACTGAGCCTGAAATTTATAAAGCAATTACCGAAAAACTTAAGGAAACAGCAAAGGACCGTAAACTTTTTATTAACCGGTTTATTTATCCTATAAAGAAATCTCTGAGCAAGCAAAATTTTAAATACGAAATCTTTTCAAGAAATAAGTCTGCATTCTCCATCTGGGAAAAAATGAAAAGGAAAGAGATTCCACTTGAAGAGGTTTACGACCTGTTTGCAGTAAGGATTATTATTGATACCGAGCCCGAAAATGAAAAGGTGGATTGCTGGAAGGTTTACTCAACCATTACTGATAATTACCGCCCCAATATTGACCGTCTTCGTGATTGGATATCCATTCCCAAAGCTAATGGCTATGAGGCCTTGCATACTACGGTTATGAGTAAAGACGGGAAGTGGGTGGAGATTCAGATAAGAAGCAGGAGAATGGACGAAATTGCAGAAAAAGGATTTGCCGCTCACTGGAGATATAAAACCTCATCTCCTTCTGAGACCGACTCAAACATCGACAGGTGGCTCAGACGAATACGCGATATGCTGCAAAGTAATGATTCGGAATCTCTTGATTTTGTGGATGAATTTCAGGGATTTCTTTTTGTGGATGAAATTTATATTTTTACTCCCAAAGGTGAGCTTCGAAATCTCCCTGTAAATTCCACAGTTCTTGATTTTGCGTATGCAATCCACTCCGAGATTGGAAATACCTGTATCGGGGCAAAAGTTAATCATCAACTTGCCTCGCTGAATCACAAGCTTAAAAGTGGTGATCAGGTGGAAATTATAACCTCCCAAAAACAAGTTCCTAAAGAAGAATGGTTTAAATATGTTGTTACCGGACGAGCAAAAACCCAGATTAAATATGCCATTAAGGAAGAGAAGAAGAAATTTGCAAAGGAGGGAGATGAAAAATTTAAAAAATACCTGAATCAGATTGGTGTCAAAGATAGTAATGTAGTCTGCAAACAGCTTCAGGAAAAATATAATTATTCGAGTAAACTTGCATTACATTATGATATTGCAAAAGACCTGATAGGACTTAAGGAGATAAAAGCATGTTGTGCCGAAGGAACTAAGAGTGGGTGGCTGAGCCTTTTTACAAGACCATTTACAAAATCAAAACCCGAAGATCAGAAGACTCTTTCCGAAATAGTTATAAAAGAGATTAAGGATAACAAGAGTGATTTTCTGGTTGGCGAGAATGTTCATAAAATCAGTTATGACATATCAAGCTGCTGCAATCCAATCCCCGGTGATGATATCATTGGCTTTGTGCAACCTGATGAAGCTATAATTATTCACCGGACTAACTGCCCTGAAGCTATCAGTCAAATGTCGAAATACGGAAACCGGATAATCAAAACCAAGTGGCATGATAAGGAGACTGTTGGTTTTCTGACAGGTATTAAAATCAGTGGGATCGACAACCAGGGCTTTATCAATGAAGTTGTAAAACTGATTACCGAAATCCATCATTTGAACATCAGATCTTTTCATCTTGACTCAGAAGGTGGCACTATTGACTGCAATATTTTACTATATGTATACAGCATCCAAAATCTGAATAATGTAATACGTGATTTGAAAAAACTCCAAAATGCGAAAAAGGTGGAGCGAATAGCTGCTTTTAAGCACATGTTAAAGTAATTTTTAGTGTCTTGAAAAATAATTTATATTAATTCCAAATAAAATCAAATATTTTCATATTTTTACCTCATAATTAAAATGGCATTTCTCCGGATTTAAAATTGAACAAATATGGGGAAGTCATGTTTGATATTTAAGCTGGAAAACTAAAATAAAAGATAGATGAAAAATTCTGATAAGGAAACTATCGAAACTGTAAAAAAACTTTTTACAGAATACCTTGAGACCAAGGGGAATCGAAAAACTCCTGAAAGATTTACCATTTTGCAAGAGATTTACAATACTGATGGCCACTTTGATATTGAGACTCTTTACATTAAAATGAAAAATAACAAATACAGAGTCAGCCGTGCTACTTTGTATAATACTATTGAACTGTTGCTTGATTGTAACCTTGTAACAAAGCATCAGTTTGGAAATAATTGTGCCCAGTTTGAGAAATCATACAGATTTAAGCAGCACGATCATTTCATTGATCTGGTTGGTGGCGAGGTACTTGAATTTAGTGATCCCAGGGTCCAGCAGATAAAGGAAACTGTTGAAAAAGAGCTTGATGTTGTCATCACTCATCATTCGTTAACTTTCTATGGCCATAAAAAAGGTGCCTCAGAAAATTAAAGCTATTCATTTTTTTTGTTTATTTGCTTTTCATTTTGGTAACAACAATAAACTTATATTTTGATGAAAGCAGATGTATTATTAGGTCTTCAATGGGGCGACGAAGGAAAAGGTAAAATAGTAGATGTCCTTACTCCAAATTATGATATAATAGCCAGGTTTCAGGGAGGGCCTAATGCAGGGCACACAATAGAATTTGATAACAAAAAATTTGTGCTTCATACAATCCCTTCAGGTATTTTTAATAAGAACTCATTAAATATTATCGGCAACGGTGTAATTATCGACCCGTTTATCATTAATAAAGAGATTGAAAATCTTGTAAACAATAATATCGAAGTTGGTGATAATTTACTTATTTCAAAAAAAGCACATCTGATATTACCCACTCACCGTTTACTTGATGCAGCTTATGAATCGGCCAAAGGTAAAGATAAGATAGGCTCAACCCTGAAAGGTATAGGCCCTACTTATACTGATAAAACAGCACGAAACGGAATTAGGATTGGTAATATCCAACGCCCTGATTTTCTTAATAAATTCAGGGAGCTAAAAGAAAAACATTTGCAAATTATTAAATCATTCGGATTTGATTATAAAAGTTTCAAGCTCGACGGACTTGGGCTAAAAGGATATGAAGAAAAATGGTTTGATGCTATTGAGAAAATCAGCACATTAACTGCAATTGATAGTGAGTACTTCATTAATCAAAGTCTGAATTCAAATAAAACTATGCTTGCTGAGGGCGCCCAGGGTACTATGCTTGATATTGATTTTGGAACCTATCCTTTTGTGACATCTTCTAATACAGTAACTGCTGGTGTTTGTACCGGGCTTGGTATTTCGCCGCACAGGATAGGAGAGGTCTTTGGTATATTTAAAGCCTACTGCACACGTGTTGGAAGCGGGCCCTTTCCAACTGAGGATGAATCGGGTGATGGTGAAAAACTACGTGTAGATGGAAATGAGTTTGGATCAACAACCGGGCGGCCACGCAGATGTGGGTGGCTCGATCTGGCTGCTCTCAAATATTCAATTATGCTGAATGGTGTTACAGGTCTGTTTATGATGAAAGCTGACGTTCTTAATGATTTTGATGCTATTAAAGTTGGAATAAAATATGATTTTAATGGTGAGTTAATAGATTATATCCCGTTCGAAGCTTCGTATGAAAAGCTGAATCCTGTTTATCTTGAAAAGCCCGGATGGAAAACAAATATTAACAGTATTACAGATAAAGCTTTGATGCCAACTGAACTGGCTGAATATGTCAAGTTTATTGAGGGTGAAGTTAATGTGCCGGT
>JAOZLR010000009.1:0-1339 GCA_029934735.1 Bacteroidales bacterium | reverse complement strand
AAGTAGTATAAGAAAATCGAAATATTAACAATAGTATGAACCAACATATTGTAAAGATGAGAAATTTACTTATTATAGTACTAAGCGTTGTTATGTTAACTGCTTTTGCACAGCAGCCCAAAGATGCCGATGTTCCTGAAGTAGTTCAGAAAAATTTTAACAAGAAGTTCCCCAGGGCTCAAAATGTTTCGTGGGACAAAGTTGATGATAACTACAAAGTCGATTGTATTTTCAGAGGAAGAATTTCGTATGCTGAGTTTACACCAAAAGGAGAGTGGGTGCAGACTGTAGTTGATAAGGATCCAAAAAGCCTTTACCCTCCTGTGGCTAAATATGTAAATGAACATTTTAAAAAAGACAAAGTCATTCTTGCCGAAAAGGCCACCAGAGCCGACAAGCAGGACTATTATTATGTTCAGGTTGGTAAGAAAATCAAGGGACAAAAGAATCTTGCAATATTTGAGCTGTTTTTTGATAAAACGGGCAGGTTGCAAAAAATCAATAAACCCGAAGGACATGAAGATATGACGATACCTGGTATTGATGAGCCAAACACGGATATTCCTGCCAAGGTTATCAGTGCATGGCAAAAACGCTTCCCAAAAGCATCAGGTGTGAAATGGACAACAAACCCACACCCCAATGACACTGTGGATGTTGCATATATCGCATCATTTGTTTACAGAGACAGAGAAACAAAAGCAGAGTTTTACCCTGATGGTAAATGGATCGAGACGCGAGCTAAGTATGAGGAAAAGGATCTTTATGCTCCTGTTGTGAAATATATTTACGAAAATCATTATGATGATGAATTAATCATTGCTGAAAAGGTAACTCGTTGTGATAGAAAAGATTACTATTATGCAAAACTTGCACAAAAATCAAGTTTCAGACCTGTAATATTCGAATTGTTTTTCAATAAGTCCGGAAAGATTCAAAAGGTTATCAGGCCTGAACATTTAAAGAATGAATATTTATTGACTGTAGATATTCCCGAACTTGTTGCCAGAAAATTTAAAAGTCGTTTTTCGAGCGCCAAAGATGTAAAATGGGAAACAGATAAAGGAAACTGGGTTGCCAGCTTTACATATCGCTATATGCCTACAACTGCTATCTTTACAGATTCTGCACAGTGGGTGCAAACAATTACCGAACTTGATATCAAGAAACTCTATTCTCCTGTACAACGAACACTTGACAGAGATTATTCTGACTACAGGGTTACTTATGCCGAAAAGGCAACGCGCAAAGACCGTAATGACTACTATTATGTTGAGTTAATTGCAAGAAAAAAGAATATTACACCCCAACAACTTGGCCTCTACTTTGATAAGACAGG
>JAOZLR010000130.1 GCA_029934735.1 Bacteroidales bacterium | reverse complement strand
AAAGTACAGTTTCGTTTGGTCGAGAGTATGGAGAAGCAGTTTGGTGAAATGGAAGAGATTTTGTAATTATTTTTTGATTGAAATGCCGATTCAATTTATTGTAATTTTGCACTTTTAATTTGCAATACTGTAACGACTATATATAATTCATAGCTTATGTTGAGAATTAAGATTCTTCCGGCAGCACTTTTTGTCTTTCTATCTCTTTCACTATTTGCACAGCCGGATAAAGAGGTTGTAAAAGGTATTGAAGCATTTCAAAAAAAGAATTACAAACTTGCATTGCAGGAGCTGGATAAAGCGCTTGACAGCCTTGTGTTTCTTTCATCGGATGAAATAGCTTCGGCCTATCTTTATCGTGGAAAATCTTCCATCGAACTGCTTTATAGAGCTTCACGTGAGAACAATACAAATGATATCGCACTCTACCGGAATGCTTTTTTCGATGCTTATAGCGATTTTCAGAATGCTTTAAATTTTGATATAGGTGTTTATAAGTATGAGATAAAGAAGGAAATTGACGATTTATATGAGCCATTACTTCAATCAGGGCTTGCTCAGCTAAATGCAGTTTATGATAGCAGTTATGACCCTGATGATGCTAATGTGGCTTTAATGTTTGCCGGAGAATGTCTTGTGATAGCATTGCAGATTAAAGAAGATTATGTTGCTTTCGACCTTCTCGGTCAGGTTAATCTGGAGTTACAGGATACTGTTAAAGCCTATAATTATTTTTTGAAATCAAAAGTGCTTTTTGAGAAAAACGGCTCCCAAACTCCTGATTTGCTTGTGGGATATATCTATTACAGACTGGCACAGATTGATCTGAACCAGATGAAAGATCCACAACGTGCTCTCAATTTATTAAAAGAGGGGATTGATGTTGTAGAATCGGAATATATAAGAATTGAATCTGCTGCTTTACCTCCTGATCAAAGGGCTGATTACCTTCAGCTATATAATAGTGTTATGCTGGATATGGAAAACCTCAGGCGTATTATCTACCTTGATTATCCCGAGTATAGCGATGAAGGGGTTTTGGAGTTTGAGGAATCATTAAGACAATCGCCAGACAATTATGCAACGTTGATAGCTCTTGCCAATCTTTTAGAAAATAGTGATATTGATAGTGCTATCTCTGTGTATAGGAGAGCAATTGAAGTGGAGTCAACACATGAAGTTGCCTGGTTTAATCTTGGTGCTTTATATTACAATATGGGAGTTCAGCTAAATTTAAAGGCAAAGTCAATGAATGACCCTGATTCAGTGGTCTATTATAATAAGGAGGCTGAACTGAAGTATGAAAATGCACTGCCTTTCCTGCAAAATGCTTTTGAGATAAATCCCAACTCTCTGGAAACAATCCATGCTTTGAAGCAGATAAGTCTGAAAACATATCGCTATGAAGAATACGACCTGTATGATGCATTGGAGAAAAAAATCAGAGAAAAAGGGAAATAGTATTTGATACTCCTTATCGCTTGTTTATTGTTTCTGTTGATTTGGGCTTTGATATTTGAAACTTTATTTAACCCCTCTCTCTTTTTTTATCTGATTATAAGCAGCATTAATCTTTTGGAATTTTTCTTTGGCTGCTTTTTGAAATTCTTTTCCCAGGTGACTCACCTTATCGGGGTGATATTTTACAGCCATCTTCCTGTATGCTTTCTTTACTTCTTCATCACTTACATCTTTAGATATTTCAAGAATAGTGTAAGCACTGTTAATATCCTTGTAAAACATAGCTTTAACAGAAGAGAAATCTGATGCAGATATGCCGAGATAGCCGCTTATAAGCTCAATCATCTCCACTTCCTTGATGTGAATATGACCATCAGCCAAAGAGATACCGAAGAGATAATGCAGAAGTTGAAGTCTGGATGAATAATCCATATATTGTTTTATCTGCGATGAAACAGCCTGTAGGTCGATCTCCTGTTTAAGTAGTTCGCGAAGCATCAGAATATTATCTTTTGCCAACTCACTGCCAAACTGCTGATTAAAGAATTGTTTTACAAAATCCAGTTCTGACTTTTTTACTTTACCGTCTACTTTCATAATTGCAGCGGATAAAACAATTAAACTGGCCGCAAAATCTCCGGGGCGAGTTCTTTTTACATCACCATCAATGTAAGGCTGTCCATCTTTGTATTCAAAAGTCCTGCCTTGCATTCCGTCATACATAGAGCCAAACACCATTCCAAGCAAACCGCCAATAGGTCCACCAAAAGCCCAGCCTAGTCCAAGTCCCACCCATTTACCGTATTTTCCCATAAGTACTATTTTGCTATTGAAGGAGTCTCTCCTGTTAATGAAGCAAGAAAAGTTACAATCTCTTTTGTCTCTTTATCCGAAAGGTCTTTGTTAAGTTCAACCTTAGCCATTATTTTTACTGCGTCGTCTAGTTTTTCAACACTGCCGTCATGAAAAAACGGATACGTTTTATCAATATTTCTTAACGTAGGAACTTTAAACAGATATTTATCAGCCTCATTTTTTGTTACCATCATTCTTCCTTCGTCAATCTCCCTACTATTAGTATACTCCCAATAATCACCAAAAAGGCCGAACTTTTGATACATATTTCCACCAAGAAGAGCTCCTGCATGGCAAGTTGTGCATCCAACATCCATATAGGTTTTTAATCCTTTCTTTTCTTCTGAACTCAGTGCATTCTCATCACCTTTAAGGTAATTGTCAAACCTTGAAGGAGTAATGAGTTCACGCTCAAAAGCTGCAATGGCATAGGTTATGTTTTTAAATGTCAATGGGTTTTCTTCATTTGGAAAAGCTTCTGCAAACAATTGCTGATACTCTTTATCAGTAGACAGCCTCTTTACCAGATATTCCTCTGAGGGGATATTCATTTCAACAGGATTCAGAACAGGACCTCCAGCCTGTGCTTCCACATCTTTTTCACGTCCGTCCCAAAACTGAGTGAAGTGAAATGCTGCATTGAAAACAGTCGGGGAATTTCTGGTGCCGTTGTTTCCTGCATCTCCCGGAGATGTTGGAAGATTATCCACACCATAAGTAGCAAGGTTATGACAGGAATTACAACTATTGTTTCCCTCAAGTGATAGCCTTGTGTCGTTATAAAGTATTTTCCCAAGCTTTACTTTTGGAACAGTTACTTTATTGTCAGGGTTGTCTGCAGTTTCTGGAAGTACGGCAAAATATTTCTGAGCTTTTGTCAGGACTTCATCCTTTGCTTTTGTGTTTTTTGTGTCAGTTGCATTTTTGTCAGTAGCCTGATTGCATCCGAAAACGATTACAGACGAAATAAGAATTAATAAGAATTGCTTTTTCATAATAGCCAGATTTAATGATTAAATATTTCGTACAAATTTAGTGTTTATAATTCAATCTCTTTTTCTGTGAACTTTATTCCAAACGACTCGAGTTCTTTTAAAATAGGTTCATAGATATCTTTGGTAGTAGGTAGTTTAACACCTGTAGATGTAATTTCTCCGGTAAGAATTAGTTTTGATGCAATTGCAACCGGGTAGCCAACGGTTATAGCCATAGCTGTGCATATGCTATCCTGGCCTTCAACCGCCATTGATGATTCAAGAATTTTTTGCTCACCATTCAGTTCATAATCAAACCTGTGTTGCATCACTATCATATCTTTATCATCTTCATCAAGTTTCCACTTTTTCTCCAGAAGCTTTTGCATAATCTGTGCAGGTGTAGCGTTCTTCAGTCCTATTATTTCATCCTCAAATATCCCTAACCATCTAACCCTGTACATGAAAATGGAATCCTCTTCAAGCCCAACATACTTTGCAAATTTCTGCTCTACAGTAAGTTCTTCTTCATATTTCAGGAAAGTGTTTATGAATTCACGATAGGTCATGTTTTCTGAGTTTTCAACAACGAAAGAGTCATCAGTAGCTCCAACTTCAACCAATGTCTGCCATGTTTTGCTGAATCCCGGCCTTCTGATTGTCCCTCTATAGATAGTCGGGATATCTTCGAGTCCATAGATTGTCCTGTATTTCAAGGAGTCGCGGTTGGGATAGTTTTCAAATTCACCATAGCCATTTATATGCATCCTTTGGCTCCGTGTGAAAACTTTATGGTAAGGAATATATTTATAGGAGTCGTGACTGATAAACTGTGCACCTCCCTGTCCGGCAATAACAACATTTCGTGGATTCCAGGTGAATTTGTAATTCCACGGATTATTATCGTATTTTGGTGCAACCAGACCGCCTGTTGATGATCTGAAAGCTGACAACTTAGCTCCACTTTCTTTTAGCTCATTAATAACTTTCATTGCTGACATATGGTCAATTCCCGGGTCAAGGCCTATCTCATTTAGTAAAATAGTTCCATTTTCCTTGGCTTGCTGGTGAAATTCTTTAACTTCATCTGATACATAAGATGCTGTAACCATATCTTTTTTATACCTTATGCAGGCTTTCGCAACAAGATAATGCATCCTTGCAGGTAGCATCGATATCACAAGGTCAGCCTCCCTGATATATTTTGCACGTTGTTTGTCGTTAAACACATCAAAGGCAATAGCTTTTCCATTTGGACAATCCTGAAGACGTTTCTCAACCATCTCCTTCGAAATGTCTCCGACAGTAACTTTCCAGTTGTATTCTTCCGACCTTTCAGTCAGATATTTTATAAGGCAGGGTGTTGACAATCCAGCCCCAATGATGAAAATGTTTTTCATTCCCTATGTTTTTGATTGATTAATAATTAACATCTATTTTATAAACTCCTTCATATATTCATAATCCGGAGTGAAATTTCCCTGGTACAGTATCATTGATTTTTTTATTGGTCCAGGAATGTTAAGCTTCTCAAAAGATACAGAATAATCAGCCTCTGCAATAGGCTTGAGGTATTTCAAAAGCGCATTACTGAATCCTATCGATGATTCTCGTGGTAGCTCGCTGGGTAGTATATCTACAGCCATAACAAGAATTCCTTTTCCCTGGAATCCCATAGTCGCATTCTCTGTATCCGGATTGTAAACAAACACAGGGTCTTCAATTTCAGTTCCCTTATGTGTAATTTCAATTGAGCCGTCAGGGTCGCATGTTACATCACCGATAACTGTAAGCTTTGGAGTCTCTTTGCTAAAAGCTTTCTTAACCCACTCTTTTGTGACTATTCTGGGGTATCTTTCGTCCCAGTACATACAATTCATCAAGATAGTCAGGTGAGGAAGGTACTGCTCAAAAATTCCCTTGTATTTTTCAGGATGCTTGTAGTAATCCTGCAATTCAAATTTACCATCTTCTTCCTTTGGAACCGACATATCCCACTCTTTAAAAATAACTTTATAGAGAACATTGTTTGGTAGGTCATTACGTTCGCTTAGTGTCAGTAATTCCTTCGGAGAAACCTCTATAATTGGAAGAAGTGCTGCAATTTCCTGTGCACCGTTTGACACATTCCCATAACCGGTAAATCCGATAGTAAGTGGTGTTAGCTCAGCAGGAAGTCCGTGCTCTGTAATCTCTTCTCCTACATCTGAAATCACCTTTTTAGCTTCCTCAAGTGAATTGTAATTGTGTGCTTGTTGAATTTTTAGAAATGGTGTTTCAATACCATATTCCATTAATCGCTGTCCCAATGACCACAAAGAGTTAATCATTCCTGCCAGCCCGGCAAACTTACCAAAGAAAATAAGTCTTTTACCTTCATCATCGGCAACCCTTTCATAGTCGAAAAGATTGATTTTTTTCTCTACCATTCTTTTTAACAAAGGCATATTATATTCCTGCCCTTTGATAGTGTGTGAAAAGAAAATATAGGTTTTCTCATCTTCAAAATAATCTATGGGCATCTCCTTTACTCCAAAAATGACAGGTGCTTTTCTAACATCATCAACAATTTTTGCTCCTGCAGCGGTAAATTCTTCGTCAGTAAATATTCTTTTTGGAGAAGATTCAACTAATATTTCCAGTCCTTGTTGTTCGATCAGTAATTTAGCGTGTTCAGGTATTACTGCTACACGCCTCTCCATTACGTATTTATCCTCGTGGCGGATACCTATTATACTATTCATTAGTATTATTTTTTATGTATTTAGATAATTTGACAAACATAAAGAAAAACATCATTATTAAAAGAATTTTTTTTAATATTTTTTCCATAAAATTTATATCTTTGCAGCCGGAATTTAATGACTGTTTTTTAAAAGAATTGTTAATTTATTATATTAAACCTTTCGATAGAAAATATTTCCCGGTTAGCTTGAACAATAATTTCAAAGGCGATGAGTTTTTCGGATAATAAATAGGAAAGGTGTCAGAAATAGAAATATTAAAATTATGGATTACAACACAACAAGAGACAAATTGATAATTAAGGAGTACGGCAGAAATATTCAGCAGCTGATTAGACGTGCTATTGAAATTGAAGATAAGGAGAAGCGTTCAGAATTTACAAAAATGATAGTGGCTGTAATGGGAACCATGAATCCTACTATTCGCGATTCGGGAGATTTTAGACATAAATTATGGGATCATCTGTATATAATGGCAGATTTTAAACTTGATGTTGACAGCCCATATCCTATGCCATCTATGGACTCTTTTAATAAGAAACCTGATTCACTCCAGTATAAAGATAGTACTATTCGCTATCGTATGTATGGAGTTAATATTGTAGGAATGATTGAAAAAGCAATAGAGTATGAGGAAGGAGAGGAGAAGGATGCTTTGACAAAAACCATTGCTAATCATATGAAGAAATCTTATCTTGCATGGAATAGAGATTCGGTTTCAGACGATCTGATAGCTGAGCAACTAAAGATCCTTTCAGGTGGTAAACTACTATTAAAGGATGAAATGAAACTGAATTCAACTTCTGAAATTTTATCACGAAACAGGAAAAAGAAACCAGCAGTCAATAACCCAAAGCAATCCAAGTATAAAAAGGGTAACTGGCCTAAAAGAGGAAGACGGTAGAAATAATAGATATTTTATAGAAAATTTAGCAGCAATAGTGATAAACTATTGCTGCTTTTTTTGTTTTTCAAACCAATTACATCCATATATTCTCTAAGAATTGCATTTTATATTAACATTTTGTTCATATTTTTTTAATTTCATAACCGAGAAATTCCATATAAATAATTTACTTTCGTTCGTTGGAAATAGTACTTTTTTTCTTGAATATAAACAATTATTATGGCATCATTTGAGATTATTGGAGGGAGTAAACTGCATGGTG
>JAOZLR010000129.1 GCA_029934735.1 Bacteroidales bacterium | reverse complement strand
GATAATCCTCAATTATAGTCTCCTTATCAACATCTAAAGCAGATAACAACAATACTGCTTATTGACTGCCACGAGCAAAGTGTCAAAAGCCAGACTGTCATTAGTAATCAGCCAGGAAACTACCATATTATTATTAAATACGGTTTGTTCTATGGGTATATTAATTGTTTCAATTCCATCAGGAATGTTGTCAGGAGCTTCCTCTATTTCACTATCATAACGAAAATCAACTAGTTTACTTATGTTGACACTTCCAATATACTGCACATCCGCATCTGTAAGGCTATTTAACTCTCCTGAACGGAATATCTTACCCCATTTAAGGCTTTTCCCGTTTTGCGAGATAATTCCACCAAGGTCACGAAAGTTCTTTTGCCCTTCAAGAGCCAGGCCTGTTTCCGAAACAATAGTTTTTTCTTCATCATTAAAAATAACTTCAAAATAATAGCGTTTTTGTGAATCTAAGCCGGTTATTTCTATTGATGATTCTGATGTCTCCGCTACAACCGCTGAGTTGTCAATCGACTTGGGGCTAGTGCCTTTATAAACTTTCCAGTTACCTTGCTTCGTAAATGACATTGAATAGGTATCTGACCCTGCATCACGATTAACCGTTATAAATTGCTGAATATTACTCTTCCGGGGTCCCAAATCTTCCTCCTCCTCTGTGTCTTTATTACATGCAAATGACAAAGCTACAATGCTCATTAAAACAACTCCTTTAATCAAATTTCTCATAGTTAACTTTTATATTATTAAAAAATAAAGGAACCAATTTTTTACTTGATTTCTAAAAGGGGGCAAAAATATATAAATTATTTAACTTTGGATTTAATTACGAATACCTGGTGTTTGGAGAATTTGTCGTTAACTCTTTACTGATATCTTTACTCTCAAGTTTCCATCCCTGTTCCTCCAACCAATTTGTGGCACAATTTTTAGTGTATTTACCAAAATATTATAGCTAACTTTGACATTTGATTTTAAAATTATATTTAAGCATTTAAGCCCCGCCAAGGCGGGATTTCGCTTCGCTCAACATTCATAAATTATAACATTGAAAAGATATGAAAACAAAACTTCTTTTTATCCTGGGTTTTATAGCTGTATTATTAATTATCAGCAGCTTTACAAATTGTTATCAGTCGCATAATCCGGAGAATATTATGATGCCTGTACCTCAATACGACAAATACGAATCAGACTGGAAAAGAGTCAGTTCATACGAAAATCAAGGCCTGCCAAAATCTGCACTAAAGATTGTTGAAGAGATATACAACAAGTCTAAAAAGGAAAACAACACACCACAATTCATTAAAGCCACTATTTATAAAATAAAGCTGAAATCAGAATTCGGGGAGGACTTCATGGAAAGTGCCATTAGTGATATTCAAGCAGAGATAAATGAATCAGGAACACCTGAAAAACAGATACTCAATTCTATCGAAGCTGAGCTCTACTGGCGTTATTACCAGTCGAACAGGCACAAATTCCTTGATAGAACTACAACAGGCAACTTCGACAATAGAGATATTAAAACCTGGGATTTAAAGCACCTCATAAATGCCGTTATCACAAATTATCTTGCTTCCCTCCAAAATCCCGAGGAGCTGAAACAGACAAACCTAATTGCTTATGATGTTATCATCGACTCAGCTGATAACTCAAAAGAGTACCGACCAACATTATATGACTTTCTGGCACACAGAGCAGTAGATTTTTTCAGTAATAATGAATCAACAATAGTTCAACCGGCTTACCGTTTCGAAATAGATAATGAGGAGTATTTTGCAGATGTCGATATATTTATTAATCTGAAACCAGAAACAAAGGATTCCCTGTCGCTAAAATACTATGCTATAACCATTTTACAGGATTTATCAGCTTTTCATCTAAAAGATAAAAATCCGACAGCTATTGTGGATGTTGATTTAAAAAGATTGCAGTTTGTACGTCAAAATTCCATACTACAAAACAAAGACAGTCTCTATCTTTCGGCTCTGGAAATTATTAAAAAAGAATACTCTGAATATCCGGTCTCCGCTGATGTAAGCTATCTTATAGCTACTCTGCATAACGAATGGGGGAGCAGATACAATCCTTTGGAATCTGACAAATACAAATGGGAAATAAAAACTGCCTTTGAAATATGTGAAAGAACAATAAACAGGTTTCCCGAAACAACAGGTACAAATAATTGCCAGTCGCTAAAAGAAAAAATCGAACAAAAAAGGCTAGAAGTGACAACAGACAAAGTTAATATTCCAGATAAGCCATTCCTTGCTTTGGCTGAATACAAAAATCTTAATAAAATTTACTTCCGTATTGTAAAAGCCGATTACAAGGAATATGAGGCAATGGGGCAAAAATCGTATTCGTCACGAGAGATAGTGAAGAAATATTTGAAGAGTACTCCTGAAAAATCGTGGAGTTATGATGTGCCTGATGATGGTGATTTTCAAAGCCATTCCGTTGAAGTGAAAATTCCCGAAATGGCGGCCGGATTTTATATCCTTCTTGCCTCTGTCAGCGAAGAATTCGATTATGATAAAAATCCAGTAAATTATGGAGCGTTTTGGATGTCGAACATCAGCTATGTTGCTCAAAAATCGACAAGAGGGAGCTATAATTTTTATGTCCTGAACAGGGAAACCGGCAAACCAATAAAATCGGTTAAGGCACAGCGGATTTACAGAAAATACGACTATGACTCACGGCAATATATTTATAGCGAAGGAGAAATTTTCACATCAGATGATAAAGGTTATTTTGAGATGCCGGAAATTGAATCCGGGTCAAGGACAAATTCTTTTTCTATTGAGTTTACAGCAAAAAATGACAGGTGGATTACAGATCAAAGTTTTTACCAGTCGCACTATGCTGACCGTCCGGAAAAAACTATTACTAAGACCTGGTTTTTTACTGACCGTTCAATTTATCGTCCTGGGCAGACAATCTACTTCAAAGGTATTATCCTTGAAAAGACAGGAGATAAATACGAGATCAAACCAAATTTCCGAACAAAGGTAATTTTCAGAGATGTTAATTATCAACAAATTTCCGAGCAGGAACTTACAACCAATGAATTCGGCTCTTTTCAGGGAACTGTAACTGCTCCTGCCGGAGTCCTCAACGGTTATATGACAATCAAAAATGAATCGGGCACGACAAATATTTCGGTTGAGGAGTACAAGCGGCCAAAATTTGAAGTTGAGTTTAATCCAGTGGAGGGAAGCTATAAACTAAACGAGAAGGTAACAGTTAGTGGTATTGCCAAAGCTTTTGCAGGAAACATTATTGACAATGCCCAGGTAAAATACAGGGTTGTGCGCAAAGTTAGTTTTCCGTTTTGGCGATATGACTATTTCGGTTGGATGCCGAAGCCGCAAGGAAATCTGATGGAGATAACAAACGGGATAACAACAACGGATGAGAATGGCAGATTTGAAATAGAGTTTGAAGCCATTCCAGATAATTCGGTGTTACATAGCGAAAAGCCCGTTTTTAATTTTGAGATAACAGCCGATGTTACCGATGTAAACGGTGAAACCCAATCATCAGCCACCAATGTAAGTGTGGGACATACAGCATTACTTGTTGATATAAATATTCCCGAAACAGTTGAGAAAAACAGCTTTAGAGAATTCAATCTAAAAACCACAAATCTGAATGGCCAATCGGAGCCTGCAGCCGGAAAAATAACAATCTTAAAACTGAAAGAGCCTTCACGACTTTTGGTCGGCAGAAACTGGCGAGAGCCTGACGTCTTCATTATTCCGGAAGATGAATTTGTGAAGAATTTTCCTCACCGCCTTTATAAAAATGAGAATAGATTGAATAAATTGGAAGTTGAGCGTGAAATGAGCACCATTGAATTTAACACTAAAACAGACTCCATTTATAAAACAGGCATTGCAGAGCCTTTGCCTGGGCGTTATGTGGTCGAGGTTATCACAAAAGATGCTTTCGGACAAAAGGTTGAAATAAAAGAATATTTCACGGTTTACGATATGAACAGCAAACAGCCGCCTGTGAATAAAATTGACTGGTTTCATCCTGTAAAGACCAAATGTGAGCCGGGAGAAAAAGCCTCTTTTATAATTGGAACGAATGATAATAATGTTGAGGTGCTTTATGAGGTTGTAAGAAAAGATAAAATTTTGCATAAAGAATGGCTTAAACTGTCGGGAGAACAAAAGTTGATTAACTTTCCCGTTATTGAAGAATACAGGGGCGGATTTACAATTAACGTTGTGTTTGTGAAGCATAACAGGAGTTTCAATCACAGTATAAATATCGAAGTTCCATTTTCCAATAAGGAGCTTGTTTTTGAATATGAAACATTCCGAAATAAACTGATTCCGGGTCAAAAGGAGGAATGGAGAATTAAAATAAAAGGAAAGCAGGGTGATTCAGTTGCGGCAGAATTGCTTGCTTCAATGTATGATGCCTCACTTGATATGTTCAAACAGCACGATTGGAATTTTAGCCTGTATGGTAACAGCTACGGAACCATTAGCTGGCAGACAAATGGAGCTTTTCGCATTAATAGTCTCAGAACAATAGCTCCTTCATACAAAATTTCATCCCCGGTAATTCAGCAATATGACAAACTAAACTGGTTCGGGTTTAACTATTATGGCCCTATGCCAATGGGAAGAGGGATGTATGATAAAGCAATGGCGTTGCCAGGTCAACAAATAAATTTGGATAGTGAAATGGAATCTCAAACTCAGATGGATGGAATTGCTGAGAGTATGATAGCCACGACAGGCGGATTAGAGGCTCCAAAACCTGTAACTAAAAGCTCTGAATTTCAGTTAAGGCGCGATTTCCGTGAAACGGCATTCTTCTATCCAACATTAAAAACAAATGAAGAGGGTGAAGCAATAATCAGCTTTGAAGTGCCAGAATCGCTTACAAGATGGAAATTTATGGGCCTTGCCAATACCAAAGACCTGAAATATGGGCAGTTTGAAAAAGAGATAATTACGCAAAAAGAGTTGATGATAATCCCAAATGTGCCGAGATTTTTCAGGCAGGGTGATAAGATGGCCTTTACTGCAAAAGTTGTCAACCTTTCACAAAATGAGTTGACAGGAAAAGCAGAAATACAATTCTTCGATGCTCGAACAATGAAAGATGTAACATCATTGTTTGACATAAAAGCTGTTAATGAAACTTTCACGGTTAAGAAAGGAAAAAGTGAATCCGTAAGTTGGGATATAAACATTCCCGAAGGGATTGATGTTGTAACATACAGAATTAAGGCACAAGCGGAAAATTTTACTGACGGGGAAGAAAAGGCCGTTCCGGTATTGACAAACAGAATGCTTGTTACCGAATCTTTGCCCCTTCCTGTCAATGGAAATGAAACAAAGATTTTTAAATTTGAAAAACTTCTGGAATCAGGTAAAAGTACCAGTCTGAAGAACTTCAAATACACACTCGAATTTTCATCCAATCCGGCCTGGTATGCAGTTCAGGCTTTGCCATATATGATGGAAACGGAGCACGAATCAGCAGATGATGTGTTTGCCAGGTATTATGCCAACAACATCGCTTCATATCTTGTGAATTCCAGTCCACGCATAAAGCAGGTTTTCGACACATGGAAAAACTACACTCCTGATGCTCTGCTGTCAAATCTTGAAAAGAATGAGGAGCTTAAATCCGTTATTCTTGAAGAGACACCATGGGTTCTTGATGCAGAAAGCGAAACAGAACGAAAGCAGCGTATTGCCCTGCTTTTCGATATTAACCGTATGTCAGGTGAGCTGGAAGTATCATTAAGATTATTAAAGCAAAAGCAATCGCCAAACGGAGGCTGGCCCTGGTTTAAAGGAATGCGAGAGAGCAGAAATATCACACAAAATATTGTTACAGGCTTTGGTCATTTGCAGCAGCTTGGAATTATTAACGTTTGGGGAAATCCCGATATGAAGCGTATGATATCCAAAGCTATTAATTTTCTCGACAGGGAGATAAAGAGAGATTATGACAAACTGAAAGAGCAGAATCCGGACGGATTAAAAGGAAAATATCTCGGAGGGTTACAAATTCAATATCTTTATGCAAGAAGTTATTTTCTTAAAGATATGCAAATCCCGGGCGGGACAATGGAGGCGTTCGGATTTTACCGTGATCAGGCAAAAGAGCATTGGCTCGACCAGAATATCTATTTGCAGGGGATGATTGCTCTTGCTGCCAACAGGCTGGGAATGAAATCGCTGCCTTCACAGATAATGGCTTCAATAAAAGAACACGCTCTTTACTCGGAAGAGATGGGGATGTACTGGCGTAGCAATAAAGCCGGATATTACTGGTATCAGGCTCCTGTCGAAACTCAGGCATTGTTGATAGAAGCTTTCGATGAAATAATGTACGATAAAAAAGCCGTTGAGCAGATGAAAATCTGGCTTCTGAAACAGAAACAGACACAGGACTGGAAAACCTCAAAAGCAACTGCAGAAGCTGTTTATGCACTGATGTTGCGTGGTTCCGACTGGCTCACAAACAGTAAACTTGCAATAATCAAAATAGGAAACAAAACTATTGATCCGCTTAAACTCGAAGACTCGAAAGTGGAGGCAGGAACAGGCTACTTTAAAACTTCGTGGGCTGGTAATGATGTCAAATCCGAAATGGGAAATATTACTGTTACCAACGAAAATGAGAACATAGCCTGGGGCGCGGTTTACTGGCAATATTTTGAAGACCTTGATAAAATCACTGAACACGAAACACCCTTGAAACTTGACAAAAAATTATTTATTGAGCGTAATTCCGACGCAGGCCCTGTAATAGAACCTGTTACTGACGGAATGACCTTGAAGGTTGGTGACAAAATAAAAGTTCGTATAGAGTTACGTGTTGACCGTGATATGGAATATGTCCATATGAAAGATATGCGGGCTTCTGCTTTTGAACCGGTTAATGCATTGTCGGGGTACAGGTATCAGGGAGGACTTGGTTATTATCAAAATATAAAAGATGCTTCCACCAACTTCTTTTTCGATTATCTCCGCAAAGGAACATACGTATTTGAATATCCTTTGGTAGTTTCTCAAAAAGGAGATTTCTCAAACGGAATAACAACAATACAATGTATGTATGCACCTGAATTTACGAGCCATTCCGAAGGAGTTAGGGTGGAGATAAAATAGATGCAAAACTGAGGAAACAAGAAGAGTGGAATCTGGCCCGACA
>JAOZLR010000128.1:3876-7252 GCA_029934735.1 Bacteroidales bacterium | reverse complement strand
ATCTTTTTAAAGTGACGGATAAAAATAAAAGAGTTTTATTGCTGGATAAGATCATAAAGAAATAACCTCTATAATAAAAATTAGCCCTTATTTAGAAATTAGACCCGTTATAAATAGAAATTGTATTTGTCTGATATTCAGTGATGTTTTTAATCATGCTATAATCCCATTTTTATATCTATAAAAATTCTATACTTTTGCCTGCTTTAAAAATTAAAGAGATAACAAACAATGAATAAAATAGTAGAAAAGGAGTTTTTCTCAGAGAATGTTGCAAAACTTGTCATTGAGGCTCCAGAGATCGCAGTATCCCGTAAACCGGGACATTTTGTGATTATCAGAATTGACGAAAAGGGAGAGAGAATCCCTCTTACCATTGCATCGTCGGATAGCGAAAAAGGAACAATTACGCTGGTAATTCAGAAAGTAGGTGTTACATCTGCCAAAATGCTTGCATTAGAGACAGGAGATGTTATAAGGGACGTTGTTGGTCCATTGGGTGAAGCTACCCATATCGAAAAAGTCGGAACTATTCTTTGTGCCGGCGGTGGTGTTGGAGTCGCTCCTTTACTTCCTATTGTTGAAGGGTTCAAAAAGGCAGGCAACAGGGTGATCACAGTTTTGGCTGCCCGTTCAAAAGACCTCGTTATTCTGGAAGAACAGATGAGAGAGTTTTCTGATGAGGTTATAATTATGACCGATGATGGTTCTTATGGTACTAAGGGACTTGTTACTCACGGTATGGAAGAGGTGATTAATCGTGAGAAAGTCAATCTCTCAGTTGTTATCGGGCCGGCGATTATGATGAAATTTGCTGCTCTGACAACTAAAAAATATAATATTAAAACTTATGCCAGTCTGAATACCATTATGGTTGATGGAACAGGTATGTGTGGAGCCTGTCGTATTACTGTTGGTGGCAAAACAAAGTTTGTTTGTGTTGACGGACCTGAATTTGACGCACATGAGGTTGATTTTGACCAAATGATGTCTCGTCTCGGTGCTTATAAAGAACAGGAAATGGAAGCTTATGAGAATTATTTAAAAACTGTTGAATAAAATGGAAAAAGTAGCAGAATATCTAAAAATAGAACGCGCCCAGGAATGGCGGGGTGAACTTCGTAAGTCCATGAAAGCAAAAGAACGGACTTCGAGAGAGCGTGTTGATATGCTCGAGCGTGATCCTGATATAAGGAATAAAAATATTGATGAAGTCAATCTTGGTTTAACTGAAGATATGGCATTACTTGAGGCACAGCGTTGCCTTGATTGTCCTAACCCGACCTGTATATCAGGTTGTCCGGTTGGAATTAATATACCTAAATTTATTAAGAAAATTGATGCTCATGATTTTCTAGGTGCAGCAGTTGTTCTTAAAGAGACCAATGCTTTGCCTGCTGTTTGCGGAAGGGTTTGTCCTCAGGAAAAACAGTGTGAAAATAGTTGCTTCTACACTATAAGCCTTAAAATGCCGCCTGTTGCAATCGGTCACCTCGAGCGCTTTGCAGCTGATTATGAAAGAGAAAGCGGTAAAATTGCAATACCTAAGGTGGCTGAATCAAATGGAATTAAAGTTGCAGTTATAGGCTCTGGACCAGCAGGTCTTAGTGCTGCCGGAGACCTTCGTAAACTGGGCTATGATGTTACTGTTTTTGAAGCTTTGCACGAAATAGGAGGTGTCCTGAAATATGGAATTCCTGAATTCAGGCTCCCAAACGAAATTGTGGATGTAGAGATTGATGTGATGAAGAAGATGGGGGTTAAATTCATAACGAACTTCATTGTTGGTAAAACAGCAAGTGTTGAAGATTTGGAAGCGCAGGGCTTTGAAGCATTCTTTATTGGAAGTGGTGCAGGATTGCCAAGATTTATGAATATTCCCGGAGAAAATTTTAATGGGATCTTCTCATCTAATGAATATCTTACGCGTGTTAACCTGATGAATGCTGCAAATCCTGATTATGATACTCCGGTATTGTCAGGAAATAATGTTGCCGTAATCGGTGGAGGAAACACTGCAATGGACTCCGTAAGAACAGCCAAGCGTCTAGGCGCAGAAAGGTCCGTAATTATTTACCGCCGTTCGGAAGAGGAGATGCCTGCTCGTATTGAAGAAGTTAAACATGCTAAAGAAGAGGGTATTGAGTTTATGAATCTTCATAATCCGGTTGAGTATTTTGCTGATGAAAATGGCAGAGTTAGCAGGGTAAGGATTCAGAAAATGGAACTTGGTGAGCCTGATGCTTCGGGCAGAAGAAGGCCTTATCCTATTCCTGACTCAGAATTTGAAATTGATGTTGATACTGTTGTTGTTAGTGTTGGGGTTTCTCCTAATCCTATTATTCCAAGTAGTATTCCTGATTTAAAAATGACTGATTGGGGTACAATAGTAGTTGATAAAGATACTATGCAATCATCAATTCCCGGACTTTTCGCAGGAGGTGATATTGTTCGTGGTGGTGCTACCGTTATCCTTGCAATGGGTGATGGACGAAAAGCAGCAGCAGGAATGCATAAATACCTTCAGAAAAAAGTTAAAAAATAGAAGACACAAGATGCAAGACAGGAGATGCAGGAAGAAGGAGGTAAGTTGAACATTTGCTTTTTATTTTTGTCTTTATCTTATAATTATAAACTTTAAATCAATAAGAAATGGCTGATTTAACAACAAAATACCTTGGACTTACATTAAACAACCCGATTGTAGTAGCAAGTTCAGGCCTTACTGATTCAGTTGAGAAGATTAAAGAACTGGAGAAAAACGGTGCCGGTGCAGTTGTTCTTAAGTCTCTTTTCGAAGAGCAGATATTGCGCGAAGCTGATTATAAAATGAAAAAAGCTCAGCAAAACGGAATGATGTATGCCGACTATTCCGAAACATTCGACTACATTGACCTGCACGTGAAGGAAAAAGAGCTTAACCATTATCTTGAACTTATTTCAAATGCGAAAAAGTCGGTTAATATCCCTGTTATCGCCAGCGTAAACTGTGTGACGTCGCAGGAATGGACAACCTTTGCAAGGGATATTGAAAAGGCAGGTGCCGATGCTCTTGAACTGAACATTTTTATAATGCCGTTCAGCCTTGATAAAGATTGTCATGATATTGATAATATATATTATGATATTCTGGAAAAGGTTAAAAAAGAGGTTGATATTCCTGTTGCCGTAAAGGTAAGCCAGTACTTTTCAAATCTTGGGTTTGTTATTAAAACTCTTGCCGACAAGGGTGCTGACGGAGTTGTTCTTTTCAACCGTTTCTCAAGTCCTGATATTGACATCGAGAATGTTAAGGTAACCCATGCAAGTATATACAGCACTCCGGAAGAGATGCACAATTCACTTCGCTGGATTGGAATTCTCGGGAAAAGGGTAA